>JBAXTC010000196.1:0-10978 GCA_037130375.1 Verrucomicrobiota bacterium
CATCGAGCAACCGGGTGCCGGTGTAAAGAGACACCCCTTCGCGGCGGAAGACTCTCTCGAGTTCGCCCGCTGCATCGTCGTCGAACTTGTGAAGTACGCGGGCGCTGCGTTGAACCAATGTGACCCGGACGCCGAATCGAACGAAGAACTGAGCAAACTCGAGCGCCACCGGGCCGCCGCCCAGGACGATGAGCGATTTGGGCAACCGGGTCAGCTCGAGCGCCGTATTGCTGGTCATGAAACCGACATCATCAAGCTGCGGCAAAGGTGAGGGACTGACGACCGAACCGGTGGCAATGACGAAATTGCGGGCCGTGAGCTTCTCGCCGGCGCTCAGTTCCAGCGTGTGCGGGTCCACAAACCGGGCCATCGCGCGCAAGAACTTGAATTTACCGCTCTCGAGCTGTTGCTGGCGGTAGTCCGCGAAGTCTTTGATCATCGCATCCTTGCGGGCCATGACCTGGGTGAAATTGAAGCTGACATCTTCCACGCGGATTCCCCACGGCTGCGCATGGCCGGCCAGGCGCAGGACTTCGGCAGCGTAGAGAAGGGCCTTGGTCGGCATGCAGCCGCGCAGGATGCAGAGGCCGCCGACCTCCCTGCCACCTTCGATAACTACGGTTTTCAGCCCCTCGCTCGCAGCCGTTCGCGCTGCGGCGTAACCGCCGCTGCCGCCACCGATGACGGCGAGGTCATAGTCGAAGCTTGCCTGTGTTCTGCTCATGCGGAAAGAATGCGGCAGGCGTTGGGAACTGGCAAGGCGGGAGGCGGAGGCATGCGGCGTGCAGTCAGAATCGCGGCGCGCCTGCGCCGTGAGCTTTCACCTTATTCGTTCCGGGCTTCGATCAGTCGCGCCGTGTGAGGCGCCATCGCGCGAATCTCAAATTCGTTCGTGTGTCCGCCGAGGTTCTCACCTGTCCAGTAGTCCAGAAGTTTCGCTGGCCTCGAGAGCTTCACGACACGCTCCGCCGGTGCGTCGCTCCAGTTGAACAGGTAGATGAACTCGCGATTCTTAAGGGGCGTTCGCCCAAGTGCGAGCTGCTCGTCCGCGAAACGTGCCGCTTGTTTGGTCGGCGGCAACATCTTGCGCAATACAGCCACACGTTCGGAGCTGAGCTTCGGCAGATCATCACCGCTGAGCAGCATTCCGCCCGTGGCGTGGAGAACCGTGGCATGGAAAACAACTTCATTTTCCGGCAGTCCTTGCCAGCCGGTCGTCTTGCCGTGAATGTCGAGTGTGGGGCCGCCGGAGAGCAGCAGGCAATCCGGATCGTTCCACCAGAACCGGCCATTCTGCCAGCCGCGCAGGAGATTCTGCCGCCCGATGTCGCGAATTGATTTCCAATCCCGCGAGATGTCCATCGAACTGCGCGAGCCATCGATTAAGCCCAACGACGGCCAAATCGGGTGGTTGCACCCGAGGACGAACGCGTCGCCCGCGCCGCGCAAGATCGCCTCCATGCCGCGCCGATACGCCTCGATGCGCGTGGCGTTCCGGTCATAAAGCCGGGCTCGATGCAGCGCGCCCCAGTAGTTAGCATCGAGCTTGAAGTAGGTGCAGCCCCATTCCTTGCGCATCGTGCGGAAGACCGTCTCCAGGAAATTCCGCGCCTCCGGGTTGCTCCCGTCAAGCACATACCAGGGACCGAGCCGCCAGCCCCCAAAACCAACCTTGTCCGATCCCAACGGCCTGCCGTCGCCGCCTTGCATGAACCAACCGGGGTGGTCCCTAAAGAGCTTCGATTCCGGGCTGGCAATGAACGGGGCAACCCAGATCGCCGGCTCGAACCCCTGCCGGCGAATTTCCGCAAGCACGGCTTTGATGTTGCCGCCAAAAGATTTTCCGGTCTCGAGCCAATCACCCATCCACGGCTGGTAGCCGTCATCAATCTGGATATAGCGAAGCTGCGGCGCGTTGGTGGCGATCCAGTAAAGGTTCTGGCGGATATTCTCCGCCGTCACGCCCGGGCCAAAGCCATACCACGAGCACCACCCCATTGGCGGGGCGCGAAACCCTTTGCGTCTGGGATGATTTCTTTCAATGCGCGCGCACAGGGCGGCAAACAGTGCCTCGCGGTCGGGATTGCTCTGCGCGATGAACTCTTCCATCTCCCAGGTCTGCCCCGGCGCCAGCTCCATGCCCTCGCCATCGAATGAAACCAATAACCGCCGCCCGTCGAAAGACAATCGGCCATCGAATCGGCGGCACGAAGAAAACCCGAGCAACACTTTTTCACTGCCGGCGAGATGCAGCAGCAACGCGCCGTGCGCCGTGCGCAATCCGTCCGGCTCTTCGAGTTGGTAATGCGAACGGTCAGGGTAGCTGCCCCAATCCTCGGGCCGTTCGAGCGTGCCACCGGTTTGCGCCAGCATTTGGAATGCCTCCCCGTAGATTCTTGTGTCGGGCGGCAACCCGTGTTGGAAATCAAACAGATCCACACGGCCCACTCGCAGCGTTGTGTTACCGGTGCTGCGAAGGCGCGGCCGGCAGGCGCCCCCCTTCCAGGCATACTCGACCTTCACGGCGGCGGGATCGGCGGGCGATCCATTCGCCAGAATAACCTTTGCGGGCGCCGCCTTGAGTCGCTCGAGGAAATCCGTCCCTTCACTCCCGCGACAGGTCAATCCCGCGGCAGCCGTCACAGTCAGCAAGGCGATTCGCAGCTTCATGAGCGCAGTATGAAGAAGGCCCGAGAGAGGGCAAGAAACCTCGGCACGGCCCAGGGAGGGTTTCAAGAGTCTGTTGGTCGCGAAAGAGGGGTTGGCGCTGACGATTTAAGCCGTATCCATGCAGAGAAGAACCACAGATGGACACAGACGGACACAGATTCCGAGGGCTGGACTTTTCCGGGAAGATCAGGCTTAAATGCATCCATGAATACGAGCAGATCCAGGTTGGGCCATTGGCATTTACTGCCCTTTTGCCTTCTCTCCCTCACACTGTTGGGCCAGGACGCCCTGCCGCCCTTTGTTTTCGAGGCCGACGTCAAAATGCCCATGAGAGATGGGGTTCAGCTTGCGGCAAACATCTTCCGGCCCAATGGCGAAGGCCGGTTCCCGGTTATTTTGATGCGCACGCCTTACGGCAAACTGGACGAGAAGTTCGGCGATGGAAAGCGCTACACAGCGGCCGGCTACGTCATGGTGGTGCAGGATTGCCGCGGACGCGGAAAGTCTGACGGAGTGTGGGATCCGTTCCGCTTCGACCCGGGGGACGGCTTCGACACGCAGGAATGGATCGGCAAACAACCGTGGTGCAACGGTGAGATCGGGACTGCCGGTGGCTCATACGTGGGGTGGACGCAATGGGCTCCCGCCCCGGAGCAGAGTCGCTATCTCAAGGCGATGGTCCCGATCGTGCCGTTTGGCAATGCGTTCGACCTCGCCTACGACGGCGGCGCCTTTCAGCTTGCGCTGTTGATGGGCTGGGGCGCAGCGGTCGGGGGCATCACGCTCGCGCCGGACAAGATGCAGGAAGCCTTTCGCCATTTGCCGCTGCAAACTTTCGGTGATCAATTCGACAAGAAAGTGCCCTATCTCAATCAATGGGTCGAGCACCACGCTTATGACGATTACTGGAAGCAGCGCGGCATCGGTTACCGCTATGCCGACGTCTCGGTTCCTACCCTCAACATCGGCGGCTGGTATGACATCTTCTCGAAGGTCACTCTTGATCTGGTGGCCCAGGTGCGCGCCTCCTCGCGTGACCGGAAGGTCCGCCGCAATGAGTTCGCGGTCATTGGCCCGTGGACGCACGGCGTCGGAGCCCGCAAAGTCGGCGAACTCGACTTCGGCTCGGAGGCAGAGCTCAAGATTGGCGAGATGCAGTTCCAGTGGTTCGAGTATTGGTTGAAGGGGCGCGAGACCGGCGTGCAGGACTGGCCGGCCTATTACCTGTTCGTGATGGGCGAGAACCGCTGGCGGGGTGAGAACGAATGGCCGCTCAAGCGCACCCGGTTCAGCGCTTACTTTCTCCATAGCGGCGCCCGCGCAAATTCGCTCAAAGGCGCCGGCTCGCTCAGCACTGCCGAACCCGCCGATGAGCCTCAGGATCAATTCACTTACGACGGCAGCAATCCCGTCCCGTCGGTCGGCGGCAACAATCTGGTGGGCGCAACCGCCGGTCCCTATGACCAAACCAAGGTGGAAGAGCGCGAGGATGTGCTCGTCTATTCGACGCCGCCGCTGGAGCAGGACGTGGAAGTCACCGGACCGGTGAAGCTGACGCTTTGGGCGGCCTCCAGCGCTCGAGATACGGATTTCACCGGCAAGCTGGTGGACGTTTACCCTGATGGGAAAGCCTACAATCTGTGCGACGGGATTGTTCGCGCGCAATACCGCAACGGCATGGATAAACCCGCGCTTCTAGAGCCGGGACAGGCGACTCGCTTTGACATCGACCTCTGGGTCACCAGCAACTTGTTTAAGCGTGGCCATCGCATTCGCATCGAGGTTTCCAGCAGCAACTTTCCGCGCTTCGACCGCAATCCCAACAGCGGAAAGCCCTTCGGCACCGACACCGAACTGCTCTCCGCCAAACAGACCATCTTCCACGACCGTGAACATCCATCGCAATTGGTGCTGCCCGTAATTCCGCGCTGACCAGCCAGCCACCCTTGTGCAATCCTCCACCTCTGCCAGTTTTATGAAACCTTTGTGTTGTTTATTTTGCATTCTCTTGTCCTGGGTATCCACCGCCATTGCCGCCGCAGACGCCAAACCTGCGGACCATCACCGGACGGATTGGTTCAAGGAGGCGAAGTGGGGCGCCTTCATGCACTACATGGCGGACACGGTCCTCAAGGGTGACCAGCTTACCGTTGAGAAATGGAATGCCGCCGTGGACGCATTTGACGTAAACGGGCTGGCAGACCAGTTGGCCTCCGTCGGCGCAGGGTATTTCGTGCTCACGTTGGGCCAGAATTCCGGTTTCTATTGTTCGCCTAATACGACCTACGACAAGCTCACGGGCATTGCGCCGAGCAAGTGTGCGCGGCGCGATCTTGTGTCCGACCTGTCGGAAGCCTTACGCGTGAAGCACATCCGGTTGATGGTCTATCTGCCGTCGGGCGCGCCGGATCGTGACAAGGAAGCCATGAAGGCCTTGGAGTGGAAAGCCGGGCAGTTTCCCCTCTGGACCTACCAGAACGGCAAACCAAAGGGCCAAGATGATCGGCTGGTGCAGTTTCAGAGGAAGTGGGAGTCAGTGATCGCGGATTGGTCCAAACGTTGGGGTCGGCGAGTTTCCGGGTGGTGGTTCGACGGCTGCTACTACCCTGACACCATGTATCACTACCCTGAGCCGCCCAACTTCGCCAGCTTCGCGGCCGCGGCGCGTTCCGGCAATCCAGACAGCATCGTCGCGTTCAACCCCGGTGTCCTGAACCCCATCATCACCCTGACGCCCGAAGAGGACTACACTGCCGGGGAAATCAATGAGCCGGGCAATGTCGTGTGCCGCGGGCGCTGGGTAGGCCAGGCCCAGTTCCAGATGCTGAGTTTTCTCGGCCCTTCGTGGTGCCAGAAGCCGCCTCGCTTCAACGCGGAGCAGGTCGTGGCGTTCACGCAAGGCATCACGGATAAGGAAGGCGTCGTGACTTGGGACGTCCCACCGGCCGGGGTCAATGGACACATCCCGGATGAGTTCCTCGCGCAACTAAAAGCGATCGGGGAATCCGCCAGGCAGAAGAAGTAACGCAGGCTGCGGTCTTGGCTGTATCTATTCAGTCGCAACACGTGCAGAAGAACTGCGGAGACGCGATGAGCGCAGAGCAATGCTTCACCCGGGAGGAGCCTGTGCCGTTCTCCAATGAAACTCACGGCACGTCATAAGGGCCGAGGCCCACGTCCACCGGCGCCACGTCCTGGTGCGGTTCGGGTGCGGAAGTCAAGGCGCTGCGAATCGCATCCAGGTAGCCAAATCCATATTCGGTATGCGGTTCGAGGTAGGATCCTTCACCCCACTCGTTCCAAGCTTCGAGGATGAGCATGTTGCGCAGGCGCGGGTTCGCTGGGTTGCTCTCGAACAGTTGCCGCGCATCGAGCAGGTGCCGCCGGAACAGTTCGGGCGTGCGGTCGAAGCGGATGTAATTGTTCTCGCCGTGCCACGGGCGGCTGTCCCAGCCGCCGCACACCGGGGGCAGCAAAGTAATGTCCGCCGTCTCGAGGATGTGCCGCCACTGGCGTCGGTAGCCATCGAGAATCGTGGCAAACGGCGCGCGAAATTCCCCGGCGGGCACGCCAAGGTGCGGCCACGTGTAGCTCGTCACCGCATCGTAACCCTCCGCCGCGGCCTGCCGCGCCTCGGCGGCAGAGTTGACGCGCGCGACCAGGTATAGCCCCTTCAGGCCGGCGCGGGCACACTCGGCCCGCATCGCGTCGAACACGGGGCGCACCTGGCCGGCGCCGAGATCGTGGGTCAGATTCTCCGGCGCAAAGATAATCACGACCGGCTTGCCATCCATGGCCACATGCTCCGGCTGGCGGAAGTAATTCTCAATCCAGAATCGTGTCACCGCCAGGCAATCCTCGCGCGAAGAGGTGTCAGGCGGATTGTGGTTGGCCCAAAGCAGGCAGAATTTCAGCAGCGAGCGATAGCGCGCCTTGAAATAACCGTCGTGCAACCCATGTTCGAGTTGCCGCGTTCCGCGCACCCAATACCAGTCATAGATGAAGAACGTAATGCCATGCTCGACCGCCCACTTGATGTGCCAGTCCGCCACCTCGGGATCGCCCTCACGATACCAGCCCAGCACCGGCCGACGTTCGGGAAAAGGCTGAATCGGCTGCCACTGGCGCGAGGAAGGCCAACCGGGAAAATAATAGACGCCGACCTCAAACGGCCCGCGCGCCGGCTTGGGCACGGGAACGTAGCCGCGCCTGGCGCCTGACGGGATCGCGGTGACACTCAGCGTGGCGGTCGCGGCAACTTCAGGCGCGTTGTCTGCGCGCAGGGCGATGACGGCTTCCCCGTTGATTGGGTTCTTCGCGGTAACCATCCAGCGCAACGCCGCCTCCTCGCCCGGCGGCAGCGCCGCGCGCGTCAACATCCAATTCGTCTGCGCGCGCACGCCATCGGGCAGGCGCAAACTCGCGGTGAGATTCGTGATCGTCGCACCGCCACCGTTGATGACGCGGGCTGCGAGCGTGACGGGTCGGTTGGCGCGCGCAGGGATTTCCTCGAACCCGAACGATCGGACTTGCAGTTCAGGGCCGCCTTGCGGCTTGGCCGAAACCTTGAACCATCGAAGCTGGGCAATGGCCTGCGGCTCGTCGGAGGGCCGCAGCGCCAGGGCAATAATCTTTCCGAGCCAGTGCGGGGAGGCGTGCAGATCGAGGTTATACGTGTGCTCGCGGCCGTCGGCCCGAATCGGGAACGAATGGCTATGAAGTCCAGCGCGATCTGCTGACGCAAACATCAGCGTGGCGTGACGCCCGCGGTCCACCGCCATCTTGAGACTCACAATAGTGCGTTTCCCGGCCTCGAACCCGACGGGTGGCGCCACAGCCATGCCAAGGCGCTGATTAATCGCCACGGCCAGTGTGCCGTTTGTGGCCGCCACCACTGCGCCGTCTTCGCCGCGCCAGCATTCCGTACCCGCGCTGAAGTTGAACTCAGGCTCGACTGGCGCAGAAAGGGCCGGCGATTTGACAATGCGCAGCGAATCGAGTTCGAAGCTCGCCGCATCGTACAGATCAAAGCGCAGCCGCACGATTCGACCATCGGGATGCCAGAGCGGCCGGACGCGATAGGTGTGCCAGGAGTTATCGCCGGTGACGGGGAAGCGTGAGGATTTTTCCTGCGAGAAACCGCCGTAGCGTCCCTCGCTCGTATTGCTCCAGAACAGCTCGGACTCACCGTCGCGATCTGCTTTGAGCCTGATTTCCACCACGTCCCATGGGTCTGCGGGCAGATCAAGATGCGGCTGATATTCGAGAATCGGGTCCGATCCGGCCCCGCGGGCGTGCAACACGCCGTTGGTCACACGAACATCGGCAACGTGGGCATTCGCCTGCCATCCTTCGAAATCGCCGTCGTGATTGAACTGCCACTCCGCCGCCGCGCCGCCGGTTGAAGCGGGGAACAATGCCATCAAACTGTCGGCGAATATACTCATCCCGCCGGCGTTGGGATGGTTAATCGAGTTGAGCATGAGCGTTGAATAAGGAATCCCCTGCCGCCAGAGCCGCCCGTAACGCCTCGAGGCATCCGCGAGCGCGATGCCATGCGCGGCCGTGAATTGCCGCAGGCCAGTGGTGTATGGCCGCGGGTCTTCGTCAATGTCGTGCTCCTGCTTCAAGCCCATCCAGTCCGGCCGGACGTAATGCGGCGTCAGGATAATCCACTCGGCGCCAATCGAGCGGAAGTCATCGCGAAGCCGCCCGTAGCGCGTCGCGACCTGCTGGGCGTTGAGGCCGCCGTCGTTGACGAACTCGGACACGACGAGGTCCGGTTTCCGCGCCAGCACTTTCTCCGCGTAGTTATGTGCGCTGCCCGGCGGCTCGGAAAGGTAACTGTCGGTGTTGCGCCCACCCCACGCCTCGGTGACCAGTTCGATCTGGGCGCGAGGAAACCGCTTCTGGAGTCGCGCCACGAACTGCTCCTGCCAGCGGTCGCGCGGCCCGCCAGGCAGGTAACTGCCGTCCGTCACGCTGTCGCCCCAAGCCAGCACACGCAACGGTTGCCCCGTCTGCAACTTCGCCAGCGTGCGCGGCAGCCACCGCTCGGCGGGCGACGGCGACTCGGCAGCCAGTTCAGGAAAGCCCGCCTCGAGGACTGGGAACAGATTCTGCGGCGCGAGCTTCGAAACGACGCCCGGCAACCAAACGTTCGCGAGCCGGCGTTCGCCGTCCCGCAGCGCCGGTGGCGAAGGTGCGGCAGATTTCGATTCTCCCATGCGCAGTTCAATGCGCCGGTCGGGGGTGAGAATAATCGAGTCGAGCCGCAACAGCCCGTGGCGATAACTCGCGAACACCGGCTGGCCTTCCTTCACAGTGCTATTCGTACTGCGCCCCAAGGTGCCCCAGTCGAGGTCGGTGTCGTAGTCGCGCCCGGCAATCAGTTGCGGCGCGTCCGGCTCCGGCCCAATCCGGAGTACAAGGCTGGACCCGTCAAGCAAGTGTGGGGTGGTGCATTCCTGCGCGAGCAGCGCCTGCAGGCGGGCGCCTTTCCCCCAGCCGCCGGCCTTGGGGTTGAACAGCGGCAGCGAGTCGTGCCGCTCGGCGGTCGTTGTCAGCCATTCGGGCGGGGCCACGACCACCACGTTGGTGAGTGAGGTCCCGTCGTCGAGCCCTGCCACGACCTGGATTCGCCAATCGCCTGTGAGCGACAGTTGGACCGGAGGTGAAATTGAGGCGGAGACCGGGCAGGTTGTCATCCCCACGACAAAAAGCGCGGCAGCCCGCAACGCGAGCGTGAATTCCCAAAGCAGTTTACGATGATCAGTTCGCATGAAGGGGTGTTGTTTGGATTGTTTGTATTAGATGCCGAAAACCCCAAATAGGGAGTGACCGGTAGCCGCAGCGGCATGCGCGAAAGACTTTCGACGGTTCATAATCGGTTTGGTTCGGTCACCGCATTTAATGCCAGACCGCACGCGATGCCAAACACAAACTGACGGCGTAGCAGGGTCAGAACAAAGCTTCTCCACAACTGCGCTATATGATCAGTTTGCGCCAGCGGACGCGCCTGGCTCATGCGGTGAAGCGTTTCAGAAAGACCGAGGGCCGGAGAATCTCAACACCGAACGGCTTCCCCAAATCGAGCTAGTTGTTGGCCTGCAGCGCCCGCTTGAGTTTTTCCGCGGCATTGCGGCCCAAGAAGAGCGCGGGCACCGGCACGGCAAAGTGTACGGTGGCGCAGTGGGCGCCGAAGTCCGTCTGGCTGATGTGGCACAGGTTGATGAGGGTGGCACGGTCCGTTTGCAGGAAAGTGCCGGCCGGCAGCAACGCCATCCAACCTACCATCGTCTGCCGGACCTTGGTCTTTCGTTTGTCCGTGGTCAGGACGGTGCTGCAATTGCCGTCGGCGGTGATGCAGAGAATCTCGTTGGGCTGGACAAAAATACTGGATTGACCCGCGGACATGAGCCGGCTGCCGTCGGTCCGCAAGGGCGGCAAGGCGGCCTGCGGGTGGCGCGCTTGGAGGGGCGGTTGAGGGAGGGGAGCCGCGGGAGTGCGGAAAGCCGACAAGGTGCTCAAGACCCGCTGGAGCTTGCGAACAGGTTCCAACTCTGGCGCACGAAATTGACCGCTGCGGCCAACGGTCAGAAACAGGAGCTGACCGGCAACCGTGGTTTGGTAGATGGCGGCCATGTCCCGAATGCCCAGCGGGCGGTCCACTTCGTTGTAAAATGTCGTGCGCTGCCACTGCCGGTCGGGCAGCAAGTCGCTGCGGAGGTAAACCGCCGATTGTCCCCGGGGAAAGACATTGTGGACGAACGGATGTTGGTCATAGTTGCGCAGGAACGTCTGCACCAAGCCATGCGCCGGTCCCAGCCAGCGTTCCCCCGCATGGAACAATTCTGTGGCGCACGTTTTTGGATCACGCGTGATGGCCGAATAATAATCGCCGGTGACCACCTCTTTGACCGCATCCAGGGCCGCCTCGCCCAGTTGGCGCGCATTGGGAGCGGTCGAAATCCGCTCTATCGTGTCGAGTTTGAGAGAGTTTCTGTTCATACGGCAAAAACAACCTGGTTGCGACTATGAAGGAAGTATTCAATGCGACCCACACAGGCAAACGCCTGAAGCGGGCAAGCCCCGTTGCACTGATTTGATGCTGTTTTCATGTTGACTATATTTTATTGATAACGCTGTTCGATGCGCCATTGTCGCCCCGCAATCGGGGCAGAGTCAATTTCCGTGATTCCGATTTTGCGTGTAGGAATTTCCCACAAAACGGGGAGTTTGTAGGAAGAGAGGGCGGGGGGCCTGATGCGGGGGGCCTGATGCGTGATGCGTGATGCGTGATGCGTGA
>JBAXTC010000197.1:0-10976 GCA_037130375.1 Verrucomicrobiota bacterium
AGAGAACGGAGGGGGATGAAGCCACTCTCCGAGACGCTATCGCGACCATCACGCGAGTCCGCAGTTCCGCTAGGTTTTGGAGTGCGTCCGCCCCTGCCTGCACCTTATACGTATCTTCAGCGACGAAGATGTTCCCAGCTCCGTTAGGAGCGCCATGTTTATAGTAACGCCCACCCCGGATGCTTGGCCAAGCTCCAGCGGAGCGGCATGAATGGCATTTTGCATCCCACAGTCCTTCCGTGGTGGGGCCGTCAACACGAATCCATGCCGCTCCGCTGGAGCTTGGCGGACCCGGTGGCATCTGTGGCTATAAACATGCCGCTCCAAAAGGAGCTTTTTGCCTCGTCGCGCTTGCCTCGCCGCCGGGTGCAAGATGCTTATAAGGGCTGCGTCCCTGCGGCGCTTTTTCCGTAGCGCGCTCGGCCATCAAGCGGCCTTTGCGCCAAGCGACGGTCCATCCGCTCAGAAAGGTATCAGCCTCTAATCCTGCGAGGTGTCAAATCATTCGCCCCAGCTTCAGTGTTCTGAAGAGCCACTCTATTCAGCAGAAATACAGGCGTTTTCGCCAGTCGTGGAGGAATTGAGATTGCGAGAGTCTCCTGAGGTCTGAGGCAATGGCAGCTCTGTTTCTCCGTTACCTCCGTTTCCTCAACCTACGCCGGATTGCCTTGAGCGGCTTCTTTGATGGCAGGGCCGCCAAACAGTCTCAAGAGGCATTCTCCCGGCATCGCGCCGGTGGCGCGCAAGATTATCGAGAACATCGAGAAGGTTATTTTGGGCAAGCACGAAGAAATCGTGATGGCGCTGGTCGCGTTTTTCTCCGAGGGTCACCTATTGTTGGAAGACGTTCCGGGCGTGGCCAAGACGATGCTGGCGCGCGCATTGGCGCAAAGCGTGGGCTATTCGTTCAAACGCATCCAATGCACGCCGGACCTGCTGCCCAATGACATTACCGGCGCGTCGGTCTTTAACCTGAAGACGACCGAGTGTTGGATCGGTTTTTGATGCGGATGCGACTGGGCTATCCGAGCCTGCAGGCGGAGATGCTTCGAGGTGGCTTATGCGAAAGCCGCCGTCCTGCCGGCCTGCCGGTGACGGATGATCCGGAGTCACCTGTTTCAGTTTGCGCCGGACAGGTCGAAGCAGGCGCCTTCTTTCGTGCTGCGGACGTAGAGTCGGCCCTGGCTCAGGCCGGGGCTATTCCAGCATTTGCCGGCGAGCGCTTTGAACCTGGCCAATTCCTTATAGCTGGCCGGGGAGGCTTCGATAATCGCCACCTCACCGGAATCGCTCAAGGCGACCAGGCAGTTGCCCGCGAGCATGACTTGTCCGGCGCCAAACCCGGGTTGTTCCCATTTCACGGCACCGGTTTTGGGGTCGATGCACTTGAGCGGCGCGTTCTTGAATTCCTTGAAGCTGATAATACCGTATAGATAGCCGTCCTTGTGGACCGGCGTGCTCCAGAGACAGCCGAGCGGCTTGTTGCCTTTGACGCGCCAGAGTTCTTTCGTCTCGAAACCCGCGCCGCTCTTGGAGACGCGGCAGGCAGCCGCGCCGATGTCGTAGCCCGCCGTGCAGAACACGATGTCGCCGGCGACAACCGGCGAGCAGGCGGCGGACGTGCGGTAAGGGAAAGCAAATTTCCATAGCGGTTTGCCGGTGGCGGCTTCCAGAGCCACCAACCCGCTCTGCATGAAGAAGATGACTTGCCGCGTGCCATGCAATGTCGCGAGGGCGGGCGTGGCATGGGTCATCGCTTCCTCGCCGGTTTTCCAGGCCACTGCGCCGGTGGCTTGATTAAATGCGAGCATCGACTGCCCGGCGCCTCCCCCAGCCACATAGACCATGTCGCCCTCGAGCACCGGCGACATTGCGCATTTCCAGCCGATGTTCTTACCTCCGAACTCCTTGATGATGTCCTTCGACCAAAGGGTCTTTCCCGAGTTCGCGTCCAAGCACCAGAACATCATATCCGGTGTATAAACGAAGACCCGGGTGCCGCTGACGGCAGGCGTCGAGCGCGGTCCGTCACCGCCGCGATTATCTTCAGCGCCACTTTCGCCCCCGCCGGGGTATTTGCCCACGCCCACGCGCGCCGCCCAAAGCTCGCGCCCGGAATCGGCGTCCAGAGCGACGCAGACTTCCGCCGGGGCGCCATCGAGTTCGCGTGTAACCAGCGTGAACACTTTGCCTCCGGCAACGGCAAAGCTGCTGAAGCCGGTGGCGGTAGGAACGCGCCAGAGGCATTTCGGACCTCCAGCCGCAAACGCGGCCTTAATGCGCTCGGGCGAAATCCCGTCCTCTTGCGGCCCGCGGTATTGCACCCAATCAGCGCAATATCCTGCGGACGATGAGACAGATGCCAAGGCAGCGAATGCCACGAGCCGTTGAATCGAGAGCAATTTCATAATTATATTCCCTTAAGAATGCACTGGTTTGGTATCCAGAACAATCTTTCTGTGATCTTGACCGTCGGTCTCGCACGTGCGAGCTGGACCGCAAAGACTAGATTTCCGCGCGGTCGGTTTCCTGCGGCAGCGGGAACATTTCTTCCGCCAAGGCCACGAACTGCTCGATGATCGGCGACGCCTCCTGCCGTCGCCAGGCGAGCGCATAATCCATCCACAACTCTGGCTTGGTCAAATCGCGCCAGACGACTCCGCGGAAGCGCTCGGCCTGTTCGAAGTGGGGCAGCACGCTGATCCCCAGGCCAACGGAGATCAGTCCGAGCATATTGCTGGGGTACCCGCCGACTTCTTTAACGACGCGCGGACGGAAACCGGCGTTGGCACAATGACGGAAGAATTCGTCGTAGAAGTTCGGCCGGGATTCCCGCGTGCAGAACACGAAATCCTCTCCGCGCAGATCGGCGAGTTCGAAAGAGGTCTTTCGCGCCAGCGGATGCTGCTGCGGCAGGGTGACCTTGAAGGGCACCCGCCATACGACCTGGTGATCGAGTCCATCCAGCGGCATCGGGAGCATCACGAAGGCGATGTCGAGGCGGCCTTCGCGCAGCGCCTTGAGTTGTTGAGTCTGCAGGCCGTGGAAGTAGTCGAATTCAACCTTGGGATGAGCCTTGCGAAACCCGGCGATGACCGGCGCCAGGTAATTGAGGTGAAGTCCGCTTAGGAAGCCGAGCACAAGGCTACCGCTGATCGCGCCGGCTGCGGTGCGGGCTTCGTTGGCCGCCTCGGCCGCCTGCCTGACGATGGCGCGTGCCCGCTGGTAGAATACCTTGCCTGCCCGCGTGAGTTGGACCCCCCTGCGACCGCGCTCGAAGAGCGGCGTTTGCAACTCGTCCTCGAGGTCTTTCATCTGCCGGCTGAGGGCGGGCTGGGCCACGCGCAGGCGCACCGCGGCATGGGTGAAGTTCAGTTCCTCAGCCACCGCAACGAAGTAACGGAGGTGTCTCAGTTCCATGCGACTACCATACCCGTTAGGCATGGCTGAACCAAGCAACAAAGTATTGGGCGAAAGCCGCTGCCCGGGGTTAAAGGAGAGGTAATGAATGAGACGAATGCGACAATGACAGCTACCGCCGGGGCGGCGGAAGCCGCGCCCCCCGCTCGGCGCCCCGCGCCCCGTGCCCCCCGATCGAACCGCCTCGCGCTTGCGCTCCTCGGCGCAGTGGTCGCCACCGCCGCGGTCTGGCCGGTCTGTCGTTGGTGGGACTATGCCCACACCTGGGTGAAGACAGACAACGCCTACGTCGCCGCACACGTTCACCAGGTCAGTTCGCGCGTGACCGGCACGGTTAGTGAAGTGCTGGTGCAAGAGAACCAGGCAGTGGAAGCCGGCACGGTTCTCGCCCGTCTGGACTCGCGGGATTTCGAAGTCAAACGGCAGCAGGCGATGGCGCAAGTTGCGCAGGCACACGCGCAGCTTCAGCAAGCGGAAGCGCAGATCGCCCAGGCGCGCGCGCAAGTTGCTCGCGAGCAAGCTCAGTCCACCAAGGCGCAACAAGACCTGGATCGGGCGAAGGCTTTGTTCCGCAGCGCCAGCGGAGTCATATCCAAACAGGAGTTCGATGGGGCGCAAGCGGGCGCTGACGCCGCGCTGGCAGCGCTTCAGGCGGCTGAGTCCGCCGGGAAATCTGCGACCGCATTGGCGGCAGCGGCCGAAGCGCAGGAAACAGTGGCCCAGGCAAATCTCAGGGACACCGAGCTTCAGCTTTCCTACACCGAAATTCTCGCGCCGGCCGCCGGGCGCATTGGGAAGAGAAACCTGGAAACCGGCAATCGTGTCCAGGCGGGACAGGCGCTGCTGGCGTTGGTCCAGCCCGAAATCTGGGTTGTGGCGAATTTCAAGGAGACGCAACTGACCCACGTAAAATCCGGCCAACCTGTGCGGCTGCGGATGGATGCTTTTCCCGGCCGCGCGTTTACAGGCCAAGTCGAGAGCCTGGCTCCCGCCAGCGGCGCGCAGTTTGCGCTCCTGCCGCCGGACAACGCCACCGGCAACTTTACCAGAATCGTCCAGCGCGTGCCGGTCAAGATTGTTTTCGACAGCCGGAGCGCCGACCACTGCGAAGGCCGCATCGTGCCCGGCATGTCTGCGGTCGTGGAGGTGAGGGTGCGTGAGTGATCTGGCACTCATCGGCGATTTGGCTGAAGCCGCGCCCCCTGGCCGCGAACGGATGGCCGCTGGGCGGGTGCTGGAAGCGGTTGCTCCGGGCGAGCGCGTTTCATTGCGGGACTGGGTGGCCCTGATGGGCGCGATGCTCGGCGCTTTCATGGCC
Organism: Verrucomicrobiota bacterium; assembly: GCA_037130375.1. GTDB lineage: Bacteria > Verrucomicrobiota > Verrucomicrobiia > Limisphaerales > UBA8199 > JAPLUA01. Next base: position 4,739 of record JBAXTC010000197.1, read on the forward strand.
GTGCTCGACATCCAAATCACCAACGCCTCGCTCAACGACATTCTCGGCTCGCTCGGCGCGACCCTCGAGGAGGGGTCCTGGGTTTCAACCAGCTACCTGGTCGCGGAAATCATCGTCATCCCGCTGACCGGCTGGCTCTCGGACGTTTTCTCGGGGCGGCGCTACCTCCTGGCCAATGCCGCGCTGTTCCTCGTTTTTTCAATAGCCTGCGCGTGGGCGTGGAGCCTGGAGAGCATGATCGTTTTCCGCGCGCTGCAAGGGTTTACCGGCGGCGTGCTCATTCCCATGGCCTTCAACCTCGTCTTGAAACTCTTACCCGCGGCCAAACGCGGGCTGGGTTTCGCCCTGTTCGGCATGACCGCGACCTTCGCCCCCGCCATCGGACCGACAATCGGCGGGTGGCTCACCGACAACTACGGCTGGCCCGCCATATTTTATTTGAACCTCGTCCCCGGCGTTCTGCTCATGTCCGCGGTGGCCTGGGGCCTCGCGCCGGGGAAACCGCGGCTCGCCCTGTTGCGGCGGGGCGATTGGTGGGGCATCGGGGCCATGGCCATCGGTCTCGGTTCGCTCATCGTGTTTCTGGAAGAGGGCAATCGCAACGACTGGCTCAACTCCAAATTCATCGTCCTGCTGGCTCTGACGGCGGCGACGTTCCTCAGCGTCTGCGTGGTGATCGAACTGAAGCGGCGCGAGCCTTTCATCAATCTGCGCCTGCTCGCCGATCGCAACTTCGGCATCGGCACCGTCATCAGCACGGCCTTTGGCGTCGGCATGTATGGGGCGATGTATCTGCTCCCGGTGTATCTCGCGCAGGTGCAGGGCTACAACGCGCAACAAATCGGCTGGACCATCATCTGGAGCGGCGCGCCCCAGCTACTCATGATGCCGGTGGCGGCTGCCTTGCTGCGGTGGTTCGACGCCCGCCTGCTCCTTACGCTGGGTCTGGCGCTCTTCAGCGGCAGCAGTTTCATGAACGCCGCGATGACCAACCTCACCGCCTACGACCAGCTCATCCTGGCGCAGCTTGTCCGCGCGATGGGCATGCCGCTGGTCATCGTGCCGCTCACATCCCTGGCCACCGGCCATATCGGGCCGCAGCAAGCCGGCTCTGCCTCCGCCCTCTACAACATGTTCCGCAACCTCGGCGGCAGCATCGGCATCGCTTTGTTGGCCACACAATTGGATTTGCGTGAAAAGTTCCATTCCGTGCGGCTGGGCGAGGCCGTGAGCCTGTTCCATCCCGCCACCAACGAGCGACTGGACACGCTCACCCAGCAGTTTATCGCGCGCGGCGCCGAAGCTGTCGCTGCAGCACAACAGGCTGTTGGCGCATTGGCGGGCACCGTGCGCCGGGAGGCGTATGTGATGGCCTACGGCGATTGCTTCTACCTCATCGGCGTCCTGCTCCTGGCGATGGTGCTGCTGGTCTGGATGTGCGGCGGCGCGAAAGGCGCGACCCTGGGAGGTCACTGATTCGGGGCCATTCAATTGAACAGGAGGAAACTGAGATAACGGAAAAATGCAATCACCTGATTCGACAGGAGGAAACTGAGGTAACAGAGGGAAGGCAATTTCTGCATTCTCTCCGTTATCTCTGTTAGCTCCTGTTGAATCAGTGAGCTATTACGGCTGATGCCGCGATCTCTTCCTCGAAATCGACGATCTCCTTGATTTGGGTGAGAAACCAGCGGTCGATCTTTGTGAGCTGGAAAATCTCTTCAATGCTGAACCCGGCGCGCAGCGCGTGGCGGAGGAAGAAAATACGTTCGGCGTTGGGCACGCTGAGCTTCGGGGTGATGAGGTCGCGCGGCAGGATGTCCCGGTCGGCATAGACTTTTTCGCCGAAACGCCACGGTTTGCCGTCGCCTCCGAGGCCGTAGCGGCCGATCTCGAGCGAACGCAATGCCTTCTGCAGTGATTCCTTGAAAGTGCGGCCAATCGCCATCACTTCGCCGACGCTCTTCATCTGCGTGTTGAGCGTCGGGTCAGCCTGCGGGAATTTCTCGAACGCGAAGCGCGGGACTTTGGTGACCACATAATCAATCGTCGGCTCGAAGCTGGCCGGCGTCTCGCGCGTGATGTCGTTCCTGATTTCGTCGAGCAGGTAACCCACAGCGAGTTTGGCGGCGATCTTGGCGATCGGAAAGCCAGTCGCTTTGGAGGCAAGCGCCGAAGAGCGCGACACGCGCGGGTTCATCTCGATGATCACCATGCGCCCGTTGTCCGGGTTCACCGCAAACTGAATGTTCGAACCGCCCGTCTCGACTCCCACCGCTCGGATAACCGCGAACGAGGCGTCGCGCATGATCTGGAATTCCTTGTCCGTCAACGTCTGTATCGGCGCCACGGTAATGGAATCCCCGGTATGCACCCCCATCGGGTCGAAATTCTCGATGGAGCAGATGATGACGCAGTTGTCGTTGCGATCCCGCATGACTTCCATCTCGAACTCTTTCCAGCCCAACAGTGATTCTTCGATGAGAACCTCGGACACAGGAGACAGCTCGAGACCGCGTTTGGCCATTTCGTCGAATTCCTCGCGATTGTAAGCGATGCCGCCGCCTGTCCCGCCGAGCGTGAACGCCGGTCGAATGATGAGGGGGAGGCGCCCAATGTTCTCCGCGATCTGGCGGGCTTCTTCGGGTGTGTGCGCCGTGCCGCTGATCGGGACGTCCAGCCCGATGGACACCATCAAATCCTTGAACACCTGCCTGTCTTCGCCACGCACAATCGCCTTGGCGTCGGCCCCGATCATCTCGACGCCGTATTTCTCGAGCGTGCCGCGCTTGGACAGGGCCATGGCCGTGTTCAGCGCCGTCTGGCCGCCGAGGGTCGGCAGCAGGACGAGCTTGTGAGGCCCTGCGGGAGGGAGGCGTGCCCGACCACCTGCCGCCACGCCAAGCCGCTTCAGCTCCTCGCTTTCGCGGGCGATGATCTTATCGAGGCACTCGGGCGTGATCGGCTCGATGTAAGTGCGGTCGGCAAACTCCGGGTCGGTCATGATCGTGGCCGGATTGGAGTTCACCAGGATGACGCGGTAGCCTTCCTCCTTTAGCGCTTTGCAGGCTTGCGTGCCTGAGTAATCAAACTCGCACGCCTGCCCGATGATGATCGGGCCGGCGCCAATGATGAGGACGGAATGAATGTCGGTGCGCTTGGGCATCAGTGCGGGCAAAATAAACTCGATTTTGCGCCGCTTGTCAGCGTTTTAATTTAGACCTTCCAACAACCTCCGGCCGGGCCATCAGTAGAGCCTGCTTTCGCAACATTGTTGTGAACTGCCTTCCCTCCGGGCTGAAACGCTTCCGTCAGCAACCGGTCCAACTGCCCGGCGAGATACAACGGCAGCGACAGCAACTGCACCGTCGTTCCCTCGTCACCCGGCTGCCTGACCTCTTCGCGCGCCGGACGCCCGAGATGGAACCGCACCGCCCGCTGCCGCTTCTTTTCGAGCAGGAACTGGAACAGCGACCGCAGCGTGCCAGTTTTCCCGGCCTTCACTTCCACCGGCAGGATGTCCAGATGTCGGCTGATGACGAAATCCACTTCCGCGTTCGCGTTCCGCGCTTCGCGTCCCCAATAAAATAGCTGTGGGTCTTCAAACAGCGGTGCGGCGCACAACAACTGCTGCCCGACGAACTGTTCGGCCAGCGCTCCTTCGTTGACCGTGATCAATTCCTCCGTGCCTACCAAGTCCAGGCCGCACATTCGGTTCACCAGCCCGACATCGAGGAATAGCGCCTTGAAGTGCCGCTCGTCCCGTTCCGCACCAAGGGGCAGCCCATTGGCCGAAGTGTGATAAACCACATGCACCACCCGGCTGTGCGTCAGCAATTCCAATGCGTGCCGCACGTCCGCCGCCCGCTCCTCGCGACTCACGTTCACGAACTTGAGCTTGCGCCCCACATTCTCCGCCACGTGGCGATACGTTTTGCGCATCAGCTCTTGCAACCGCCTCGGCCCATACTTCGCAAAATCGTCCTGCACGGTCTGGACCAGCGTCGTTTGGACGCGCTGCACCTCCAGCAAATCCTTCCGCTCGATATACACCCGCACCGCCTCCGGCATACCGCCGATGAAGAAATAGCGCCGCAAGGTTTCAAGAAACTTTCGTTCCATCGCCTCGCTGACCGGTTGCCCCAGCGAAATCTTGCCCAGGTAATCCGCCAGACCCGCTCCCTCAACCGCCTCCACAAACTCCTCGAACGACATCGGGTGAAGGTGCAGAAACTCGATTCGGCCCACCGGCATTGAGTGCATAAAATCACGCAGTGCAAAATCCAGCAACGACCCGGCGGCGATGACATGCAAGTTGGGCATCAACTCGAAAAAGTAGCGCAGCATCGCCAGCGCGGGCGGACATGCCTGAATCTCATCGAGGAACAAGAGCGTTTTGCCGGGCGTCACGCTCCGGCCGCGCAACACCCCGAGTTCCGCCAGCATCTGCTTCGGATCTTGCTGGGAAAACAGACCGTGCAAATCCCGCTCCCGCTCCAGATCCACCGTCATCACCGACTCGAAGTGTTCGGCCCCCCAATGCTCCACCAGGTAGGTCTTGCCGACCTGCCGTGCGCCCCGCAAAACCAAAGGCTTGCGACCGGGACGATCCCGCCACTCTGACAGCGATATTTGCGCGTTCCTCTTCAAGTTGGATTGGATTTCAGCATATATTTAGCCGAAAGACAATTGGATTTCGTCACTTTTCTAGCTGTAATCCAAGCCTCTGGTTGGGAGCGGGTCGTTGACCTGTGGGTGCGAGTCGCACCGTCGGCATCAGGCAAATATCGGATTAGAGGTCTGTTGTTGCTGCCAACGCTCCGCGGCGCTTCCCGAATGGCAGCAACTTGACGAGCCATCGTTTGGCTCGCGCCCATCCGAGCAGGAGGATTTCCAGACCTCCAGGCAACAGAACGAAGACGAAGAGCAGGAGGACAATGCAGGTAGCGATCACGGTCAATAAAGGACCGGCAACCGCGACTGCCAACAGCCACTTGATAGTCTTGAGGGCTAACATGGCCGAGGAGGTGCGTAACGCACCTGGCCGTCCAGCCCCACCAATCGTCTGAGACGCTTCTCGGCCGATTCGGCGAGCAGCCCGGTGATGGTTTGCAGCAGGACAGGCACATCGAGTGGCTTTTCCATTAGAGCGCCGACTCCAGCCCCCGCCGCCAGTTCGCGCTGGTTATCTCTCCCGGTGATAATGATGATGGGCAGGAAAGGATTGAGGGAGGTAATCGTTCCGAAGACGTCCCACCCACTGCAGCCTGGCAGGTTGAGGTCCAGCAGCAGGAGGTCAGTATTTTCCTGGTCAAACTTGTCGAAGCCCTCCTGCCCACTGGTCGCAAGCACGACCTCGTAGCCTTCGGCGCGCAACAACTTGCGCAACGATTCGCGGATTTGCAGATCATCATCCACTATCAGGATTCTCTTTTTCATAGTATCCGTGGTTGAGACCGGACACGGCGCGTCGCGCGTTAGTGTTTGGGCCGGATTCGGTTTGTTTGTCGGGATCGGAGTCATGGCGTCGGATTCTTTTGCGCGCAGGACTTTGCTCGAAGCTTCGCGGATCGAACATTCATCATCGGCCACAAGGATTCTCCTGTTCATGGGTTTTCGGAATTGAAAAATCATCGGCATTTTCATCGCTTTGGCGCCGCTTTTGTTGCAGAATATTTTCATAATGGATTCGATCTGGTTTCAATCTAGCTGGTCGTGTGCCAATGAGCGCATGATGCTCCACTGGCTTAGTGGAAGGTGTTTATGAATTGTTGGCCGCGGTCAGTGACTTGCATGGATGGTGAGTGGGCGTCCACCAGTGGTCAGTGGCTGACCACCTCATGAGCGCGCGCGCCCGATTAGCAAGCTTTGCGCTGGCGGTGGTGCTCCTGGCCGGTCTGGTTGCTTGGGCTGGTCGCACCACGTGGCACGATCTGCAACAGTTGCGGGGCAGTTACGAGAAGGTTGAGAGCGACGCCTTCCACCTATCAGAATATATCGAGGCATCGACCCGGAATCTGCACGAGACCGTACTCCGCTTCGATTCGCTTAAGAACGATGCGGACCGGGCGAAGTTCATCAGCAAAGGCCGGGAGTTGAAGAAACGGATAGGCGCGCACAAAGCCGATCTGGCCAGCCCTTCGGTCGGCGCGTTGACCAGGCAGATCGATGTGGCATTTGAGGTTTATCTGTCGCGGAGCATCACCCTGATGGACGAGATGGCAAAGGCTGGAACGGT
>JBAXTC010000198.1:0-10960 GCA_037130375.1 Verrucomicrobiota bacterium
GATAGCCTGGAAGTCAGGGACTAAAAGTGCCGCATGAATTTCTGTTCCTCCATTTCCCGACCAGGAATGAGAAACGCCCAACTCCCACCCGTTTGGCCGGTGGCATTGTGTTTTCTGCTGCTGTCCGGTCTGGCGGCGGGGGTGGCGCGCGCGGCGCTGATGGAAGTTGAATATCGAACGCACCCCTGAAACATTCCCCAGAAGTTCAAGCCAAACCAACATTTCAATACATCTATGACGACACCAACGAACATACCTGTCCCAAAAGGAAAAGCCAGCCTCCGATACCTCTACCTGATCACCCTGGTGGCGGCGGTGGGCGGCTTTCTCTTTGGCTACGACTTGTCCCTGATTTCCGGGGCGATCATTTTCCTGAAGGCCGAATGGAGTCTTTCGCCGTTCTGGGTGGGCGCAGTTACGGGCAGCGCGATTCTGGGCTGCCCCTTTGGTCCGCTGGCCGGGGCGTGGCTGGCTGACACGTTGGGCCGAAACAAGTCGCTCATTCTCGCGGCGGGATTGTTCATCGCTTCCGCCATCGGCTGTGCTTTTGCGAACGGCGTTTGGGATTTCAGCTTTTGGCGGTTTGTGGGCGGGGTGGGCGTGGGATTGGCCTCGACGATTTCGCCGATGTATATCGCCGAGGTAGCGCCGGCCCAGCTCCGGGGACGCCTGGTCGTCATCAATCAACTGGCCATCGTCATCGGACTCTCGCTGTCGGTCTATGTGACGTATCTGTTTTCGTTTGGCGGCCACTGGCGCTGGATGTTCGCGACGATGGCGCTCCCGGCCGGGGCGTTCCTGCTCGGTTTGTTCTTTCTTCCGCGCAGTCCGCGCTGGCTGGCAGCACGCGGGAATTATGAAGAGGCGCTCCAGGTGCTCACCACCATCAATGGCCCCACCCAGGCCGAGCGTGAACTGGGGGAAATCCGCGCGGAACTGCGCGAGGAGAGCGGCGGCTTCCGCGGGTTGTTCGCGCCGGGCGTGCGGCTGGCCGTGCTCATTGGCGTCGCGATCATGATTTTCCAACAGATCAACGGCGTGAACATGATCCTGCTTTACGCGCCCACGATCTTCATGGAGGCGGGTATCAGCAAAGCGCCCGATGCCATTCTCAACAGCGTGTATCTGATGAGCTGGATCACGCTATGCACGGTCGTCGCCTTCTGGCTCACGGCCAAGTTTGGTCGCCGGCCGATTTTGATTTGGGGCACCATCGCCATGTCGGCTGGTCACGTCTTGATGTTCCTGCGCTTTACCTACTCGCTGCCGCCGCTGGTTACGCTGGCGGGAATGTTTCTGGCCGCCGGCGCGTTCACCCTCACGCTCGCGCCGCTGGGGTGGGTGATTCTCTCGGAGATTTTCCCGAACCGGATTCGCAACAAGGCCATGTCGCTGGCCACGATGCTGATGTTCATCGCGTCGTATATCACGGTGAACCTGTTCCCCATGGTGCTGGACAAGTTCAAAAACGCCTATGGCAATCCCGGGGGCACGTTCCTGATTTTCGCGGGCATCTGCCTTGCGTGCTCGCTGTTCGTGTGGCGGATGCTGCCGGAAACCAAAGACAAAACCCTGGAAGAAATCGGCGGATACTGGTTGAACTTGGACAAACGGAAATAGTTGGTTTCCCAATCGTCAAAATGAAACACATGACACTCCTAGTCGTCGCGCTTGCTGCGGTCTGCGTCTCGCTGCCGGCATGGGCGGCCGAGCCGTTGCGGGTGAAATTGCAAAAGCCATCGGACGCCGGGCAGCAGCAGGCGCTGAAAATCTTCCGCCGCGTGGTGAAGGAACGCACCGGGCTGGAAGTGGTGGCCACGAAGGACGCTCCGCTGACGTTTGGTTTTCGGAGCGATGTCGGCGCGGAAGGGTTTTCGATCGAGGATGGGAAGGGCAAGACGATCCATGTATCGGGCAACGGCCTGCCAGGTTTGATGGCGGGAGTCGGGAAGTTTTTGCGCAGCGCACGCCTGGAGTCTGGCGTGTTTGAGCCGGGAACTTGGCGGGGCGTCTCCGTTCCGCAAACTCCGGTGCGCGGCGTCTATTTCGCTACGCATTTTTTCAATTGGTATCACGTCGCGCCGATTGAAGAAGTCCGGCGATACGTCGAGGAGCTTTCCCTCTGGGGCTGCAACTCGATCTGTGTCTGGTTTGATATGCACCAGTACCAGGGGATGAACGATCCCGAGGCGCAAGCCATGATCGCGCGATTGCGGGAAATCCTGCGGGGGGCGCAGGAAACCGGCATCAAACCTTCCTTGATGATGCTGGCAAATGAAGCGTTTGCGTGCAGCCCGGCGGAGTTGCGGGCGGAATGGACGCCGCAGAATGGGTATGTGAAGGAACTGGTTGGCCATTATCATGTCGAGGTTTGTCCGAGCAAGCCGGGCGGGATGGAATACATTTTAAAATCCCGGCGCGAGGTGTTGCAAGCCTTCAAGGGGATCAACTTCAAATGCCTGTTGCTGTGGCCTTACGATCAAGGCGGTTGCACCTGCGCGCAATGCGCTCCCTGGGGCGCGAAAGGTTTCATCAAGGTTGCCTCGGAAGTGTCGGCCTTGTCACGGGACATGTTCCCAAAGTCGCAGATCGTGCTTTCCACATGGCTCTTTGATCATTTCCTGGCCAAGGGCGATGCGGAATGGAGCGCGTTTGATAAAGCCATCGGAAAACCCGCCCCCAAGTGGATTGATTATCTCATGGTGAACACCGCGGGTGACAGCTCCCCTTACACGTCTCGTTATGGCGTGCCGAGGAATCTCCCGCTGCTGAGCTTTCCCGAGATCAGCATGCTTAACAACCACCCGTGGGGCGGGTATGGCGCGAACCCGTCGCCGGAACGGATGCGCGGCATGTGGGCGCAGACCCAGGGCAAGCTCAGCGGTGGGTATCCCTATTCCGAAGGAAATTTTGAAGACATCAATAAATGCATTGTTTTGCAGCTATACTGGAGCGGACAAGACCCCTTCCAGACGGTGCGCGAGTATATGGCGTATGAGTTTTCGCCGAAGTCCGCCACCGATCTCGCCGGCGTCGCGCTCGAGATGGAGCGGAGTTTTTGCCATTCCTGTGTCGTGCAGACAAGCAATGAACTGGCGGCGGTCTTCCGCGAGTTGAAACTGGACCAGAAGAGGCAACTCAAGGATCTGCTCTATCCCGCCGTGGCGAATGAATCCGCATTTGTCCTGTATCATACCAGAAACTTGGGCAATGCCGAAGGCCGCCTGGAACGTGTAAAGCAGGCGGGGAAACAGCTTGCGCCGCCGATCTTGCAATCGTGGCGCTGGCGGATATTTTATCTCCGCGCGGCGATTGACGCCGAATTGAAGCGCACCGGCGGGAAGCCCGGCGACACATTGGATGCCTACTTCAAGGAGTTGGAAAACATCTATCACGCTGGCAACACTATTGACTACCTCCGGCCGCCCAACCGTTCCGCCTTGCTGGATTTACACAAATGAAATCGTTAAGAAGACATTCCCGATTGGACGCCGTGGTGGCGGGTTATCTGGGAGTGGATATCGCACCGGGCTTTCCCACGGGCCGTCCGGCGATTGCGGCGTCGGAACTTTTTCGCCCGGGCAAGCTCATTGAAACCGAGGGGCTGAGTTTTTCGCTCGGGGGCGTGGTGGCCAACACCGGGCTGGCGATGAAACGGTTCGGGCAGCGGGTCGAACTGATGGGCTCTGTCGGCTGCGATTCGCTGGGCGGCATCGTGCTGGCTGAACTGAAGCGCCACCAGGCGACCCGTGGCATTCGAAAGTATCGTCGCGCGGGAACAGCGTATGGCATCGTCGTTGCACCGCCAGGGATGGACCGGATATTTTTTGAAGACCCGGGCTGCAACGCCGTTTTCACGGCCAAGGACATTGACTACCCGACGGTCGCTCAAAGCCGGCTCTTTCATTTCGGCTATCCGCCGCTGATGCAAACGCTGTGGGCCGCCGACGGCGCGGAATTGAAAAAGCTATTCAAGCAAGTTCGCCGACTTGGCGTGGCGACTTCGCTGGATATGACGTTGCCGGATTCGGACAGCCCGGCCGGGAAAGCGAACTGGCGGAACATTCTCGCGGGCACGCTGCCGTATGTGGACGTCTTCGCGCCGAGCATCGAAGAAATTCTGTTCATGCTCGAGCCGGAACAATACGCCCGCATCCTGGCCCAGGCGGCGGGGGGCGACATGGTGGACGTGATTCCGCCGGACCTTTATGAACCACTCGCGGCCCGGGTATTGGCGCTGGGCGCTAAGGTTGTGATGATCAAAGCCGGCCATCGCGGCGCATACATCCAAACCGGCGACATTGCGAAGATCAACTCCGCCACCGCGCTCCAATTGCCGGCTGACAACTGGAGTCAGCGCCAGTTATGGGTCAAGTCATTCCCGGCCGATCCGCTCCGGATCAAGAATGCCTGTGGGGCGGGCGACTGCGCCATCGCCGGGTTTCTCACCGCGTTGTTGAGGGGCATGGAAATCGAGCAGGCCGTGCAGTATGCGATGCTCGCGGGGCGGGACAACCTCTACGGCCTCGATGCATTTTCCGGCTTGTCAAACTGGGCGGCCATGACCCGGCTCATCGGGCGTCAAGCAGGCAGCGGCTGGGCGTGATGCCGGATCTTTATGGATTCCGTCAAAAAACAATCAGGCTTTGTAAAATCACAGGCAGACGAGAAGAAACAACTAAAGTATTCTATCACACATGAACATGTTGATTGGTTGGGACATTCAAGACATCACCCCGGCGCAACCGGTGGAGTTGATCGGGCAATATTATCAGCGGATTTCCAAAGGCGTGCGCGACCCGCTGTCCGTCTCGGCGCTGGCGATGGAGCAGGTCACCACCGCCGGCCGCGAGCAAGTGGTCATGGTGTCCATTGACATCGTTTACGTCGCTCAGGATTTCCTCGATGAAGTCCGCGAGAGGGTCTGCGCCCAAATTCCCGATCTCGAGCCCCAGGCCGTTTTTCTCAACGCCACGCACATTCACACCGGGCCGTCCTGGTTTGTGCCATTCCGCTGGTGGCAGCCGGCGGCGGGCGCGTTGCAGCCGGCGGAAATTCGCCTCTTCCTCCTCGAACGCACGGTGCGCGCCGTGGTGAACGCTTGGAAATCCCGGCAGCCGGGTCGGGTGAGCGCGGCGAGCGCCCTCGCGCCGATTGGTTATTCGCGGCGGATGCTTTACGCCGATGGCAGCGCGATGATGTATGGCAAAACAGACCGCGAGGATTTCATCGGTGTCGAAGGTGGGAATGACCCTGAAGCGCGGTTGCTGTTCACGTGGGACGAGCGCAATCAACTGACGGGGGTGATTGTCAACGTCGCCTGCCCGGCACAGGTGATGGAGGCGGGTTATGTGGTGACCGCCGATTTCTTCGGCGACCTTCGCAAGCGCATTCACGCCACCTACGGCGCAGGGGTGAAAATGCTGCCGCAGGTGAGCGCCGCCGGCTGTCAGTCGCCCCGGAATCTTCCGGCGCAATCCAAGGATGAAGTCAATTACTGGAACGAGAGCGGAATGGTTGCCATCGCCGCCCGCCTGGAAAAAGCCGTGGCCGAAGGCTACGCGTCCGCATCCAAGTGCATTGAGCGCGCTTCGGTGTTGAAGCATACCGTGACTCAGATCACGCTGCCCATTCACCGGGCATCGCTGGCAGAATATCAAGCGGCGTGCGCCGAGGTGAAGCGGTTGGTCAGCAATTATCCCGACGAACCGACCGCTTCGAAGGAATTGTTCGCCAAGTTTGTCGCGGACACTCATGCCGGCGAGCAGCGCCGACCGCATGGGCCGTTCGACAACAAGGAACTCGACTTTGTGCTGCTGGAAAACGCGCAGGCGGTCGTCAAGCGTTACGAGATTCAGGATCAGGCGCCGACCTATTCCATGGAACTGCACGCCCTCCGGTTGAGCGACTGCGTTTTCGTGACGAATCCCTTCGAGCTGTTTCTGGACTACGGCCAGATGATCATCGCCCGCAGCCAGGCAAAGCGGACTTTCCTGGTCCAATTTGCCTGTGATACCGGACGATATCTGCCCACCGCTCGCGCCATGGCGGCGGGCGGCTACAGCGCACTCATCATCAACGGGTCGGTCGGGCCGGAGGGCGGGCGGATGCTCGTCGAGGCCAGTGTGAAAGCGATCGAAGAGTTGTGGAAAGCGCCGCTGACCGATTTGTCGGAGTTGCCCGTTAATTCCCGTCCGGAAGAAACCTTAACACCTCTGGGCGCTTGAGCAGAAGTGCTGCGAACAAGCATCACCGCCTGATCGGCGAGGCCCGCACAGCGCAAGCCTCGCCAGTTGCCGAGGCAGACCTGAAGATACCCTCACTATGAAAAATGTAACCGTTGGATTTGTCGGCTTCGGCGAAGTCAATACGCCGCGCAACATCATTGAAACAAAATGCAACGCGGCCCGCGCGGCGCTGGCGGGATTGGGTGTGGCGCTGCTGGAAACCGCGCCAGTGAGCGACGACCCCGCTGGCAACGACGTGCGGCGGGCGATTGCCGATTTGTCCGCCAAGCGCATGGATGTGCTGGTGGTCTGCATCGCCGGTTGGATTCCCACGCACGCCGTCATCAGCGTCATCAGCGAGTTCAAGCATCTGCCGATGCTGCTCTGGGGGCTGGCCGGTTACTACGAAGGCGGACGGCTCATCACCACCGCCGACCAGGCGGGGACGACCGCGCTGCGGAAAACCATGGAAGACCTCGGCTACCGTTTCAGCTTCGTTTACGACTGCCCTGGCAAACCGCCGAAGATTGAAGCGATCAAAAACTTTCTGCTGGCCGTCAGTGCCTCGCGCTTTCTGCGCCATGCCAAGGTCGGCATGATGGGTTATCGCGACATGAATCTTTACGCGACGCTTTATGACGGCGTCTCGTTGAAAGAAGCGCTCGGCGTCGAGATTGAGATTTTTGAAATGCTCGACATGGTGCAACGCGCCGAACGTGTCGCCGCGACTGATGTGCAGGCCGTCGTCGATAAGGTCAAACGCACTTGGATATTCGAGAAGCCCGCCGAGCCGCAGACGCTGGAAAAGAGCGCCCGCTATTTTCTCGCGCTCAAGACGATCATCGAGGAGCGACGCTACGACGCCGTTTCGCTCACGGACGTGGACGGCATGAAGAAGCTGCTGCAATTGCCGCCGGCAATGATCCTGATGTTGATCGCCAACGAGCTGAATCTGCCGACCACACCAGAAAATGACACGCTTGGCTGCGTCACCCAGCTCATCATCCGCAGTCTCACCGGGCAGGCCGCCCCGTATTTTGAATTTTACGAGTTTATGGAAGACCGCCTGCTCGTGGGCGTGCCAGACTACGTTCCCGCCGCCGTCGTGGACGGCGACATGCTGGTGCGCCCGACCCGCTTCGGCAACTTCAACGAAGGCGTGCTCAATGTTTCCAAGGTGAAGACCGGAGCGGCCACGCTCTCGCGCTTTTTGCCGCATGGACAGGGCTACGCCATCCACGCCGTCACCGGGACGGCGGTCACGCCGCGTTCGTGGGAGGAAGCCGGTTGGCAGCCGCCCGCGCCGCAACTGCCCAGCCTGGAGATCATCCTCGACACGCCGGTGGAAGCTTTCGCCGACAAGGTCGCCTGCCAGCATTACATCCTTTCGTATGGCAACACGACCGAACAACTGAAGGCGTTTTGCCGGCTGAACCACCTTGCGTTCATCTGACTTCTTTATGAAAATGAATATCCCGTCGCCCGCCTGGGCGAAAGTTGACCTGGCAAAAGTTCCGGCCATGAAGATTTCGGCGCCCGGGCCGAAGTCCAAAGCCGTTCACGCCCGTTGCACGAAGTATTTCAAAGGCTTGAGCGGTCAGGTGAAGCTGTTCCCGGTGGCCTTTGAGTCCGGCCACGGTTGCACGATGACCGACGTGGACGGCAACGTTTACATCGATTTCTCCTCGGGTATTTATGTGACCACGCTGGGCCACTGCCATCCGAAGGTGACCGAGCAGGTGCAGAAGTATGCCGGCCAGTTGATGAACTGCCACGACTTCACCACCGAGATCAAAACGCGCCTGATGGAAAAGATGGCTGCCACCCTGCCCGGCGACCTCAACGGCTTCCAACTCTACGATTGCGGCACGGCGGCGGTCGAGGCGGGCCTGCGCGTCTGTCGCGCGGCGACGGGCAAGCACGAGATGATTTCGTGCTTCAATGATTTTCACGGCAAAACCCTGGGCGGTGTTTCACTCGCGGAATTCTCATCGGCAGTCAACGGGCCGACCCGTGTTCCAGGCAGCCACATGGTGCCTCGGCCCAATCCCTACCGCCCGCATTGGACGAAGGCCGACGGCACGATTGATACCGACGCCTACATCGCGTTCTACGAGGAATATCTCGCGCGCGGCACGGCGCGGGTGGTCGCTGCGTTTGTTCTGGAGCCGATCCAGGGCTGGGGCGGGTCGGTGATGCCGCCGGATGATTTTCTCCCCAAGCTGCGCGCGCTGTGCGACCGCCACAAGATGCTGCTGATGGCGGATGAAGTGCTCACCAGCATGGGCCGCACCGGCAAGTGGCTGGCGTGCGAACATTGGGACGTGCTGCCCGACGTGGTAACGCTCGGCAAAGGTTTCGGCAACGGCTTCCCCGTGACGGCGGTCTGTGTGCGCCAGCCTTACAAGGAGTGCATCGAAACAATTTCCGCTTCCTCCAGTTACGGAGGCAACCCCATGGCCTGCGCTGCTGCGCTCGCGTGCTTTGAAGTGATTGAAGAGGAAAACCTATTGGCCCGCGCCGCACATCTGGAAGTGCTGGCTCTGAAATATATGCGCGGGATGATGGAACGACATCCCATCGTCGGCGACGTGCGGGCAAAAGGTTGCTTGATGGGCGTTGAACTCGTCAAAGACCGCAAGGCGAAGACGCCGTTCGACGACGCCGGCAAACTGGTTTACCAAAAGGCTTTCGCGAAAGGGTTGGCGTGGATTCCGGCCGGACATATTCTGCGGATGAGCCCGCCGATTGTCATGGACGACGACACTCTGATCAAGGGATTGGAAATTATCGAGGAATCCATCGGCGAGACGGAAAAGGAACTTGGTTACGCCAAGTAATCAATTCCCCGCAATCATGAAAACCGTTCGCTTTGGAGTCATCGCCCTCGGCCTCATGGGTCGGGAGCCGGCAGCGGCCATCGCCTTCTTGAGCTGGTTTGACCGCGCCGGTTCTGTAGGCTTGTTTTCGCGGTTGGGGGGATAGGGCTCTGCAGGAGTGCAACCCGAGCATCCAAGCCGTCCGTGGATTGCGGATGCATCCGCTCCCAGCATCAGCCTGTTCTGGGGATGGGAGTTTTGCTTTCTGGAATGCTCCGCAACCACGGAACAAAGCGAAACACTCATCGTGATTCTCTCGAAGAAGTCGCTGTCGATTACCCGGCCTACCGCACTGCCAAAGGGTTCAGTCATGTGATGACCGCACAATAACCCAGAAACGTGGAATTCATTCCGGGTTTCATTATCATCACCGAGGCGCAGTCGTCATTCACGGCATATATTGCAACCGGAAAAAGCCGAAGCCATTGGAAAAGGGCGATCCGGGGCCGGCTGAAACGGTTGGCCTGCTCTACTTGCGACTCACCCACAACCGATAGAACCCGGCTGGGGCCACCCCGAGCGTTGTCGCCAGACGCACAGTCACGGCCACGCGATCGCCTTGGGCCACCGAGACCCCCACCTCGATCACATTGGAAGGTTGCCACGCTCTGAGATCGGCCGAAGCCCGCCACTCGTAGGTCAAGTCCGCCGGGGCCGGCTTCGGACGAAGGTAAGTCAGCGTGAGGTAACTCTGGTTGGAAATCCGCGACACTCCGGCGCAAGGCAGACCGGTGCGATCGGACCGTTTCGGGTCCAAGCCGAAGGCATACTCCAGGATGTTGATCACGCCATCGCCATCCGGATCGGCTGTGGCGGTCTTATCGCTGGCGGGATCCGTCGGCAGAAAATGGTCTTGGAGCCACGACGCAAACGTGGGCGCCGCCGGCGTGCTGGTGGAGACAATCCGGGCGATGCCGGGCCGTGCGACGCCCCGGTAATCGCTGAAATCGCCGGCCACGATGGCACGGTCGGTGGACAACCACGCAATCGAATACGCGGTCATGTTCGGACCCGCCTTGGAATCGAAGGTGGCGTCGAGGGCGCCGTTGGGGTTCAAACGGGCCACGCGCACCGCATTAGTCGGGAACGGATAGGAGACGGCATCGTAGTTCCGGAAACTGCCAGCGATGAGAATCTTGCCGTCAGACTGCAGGGCCATGCCCTCGATGCTGTTGTCCGCGCCCATTGGCGGGTTGAAAGTGCCGTCCAGCGCGCCGTCCGCCGAAAAGCGGGCGATGCGGCCTCGGTTGGGCGGACTCCAGGAACCGTCTTTGAACTGCACGAAATCACCGCAGATGAGAACCTTGCCATCGGCGAGGGACATCACTCTCTTCACCGTGCCTGCGGCGATAACCACGTTCGTGGCCACCGACATGGGCACAAAGGTCGGGTCGAGCTTGCCGCTCTGATCGAGTCGCGTGAGGAATCCTCGGGAGAGTCCGTCCCAGGTAACATAGCCTCCGATCAGCACGCGGCCGTCGGACAGTGGCACGGCGCCATAGACCATCGGACTGCCACCCACCATGACGACGCCGGGCTTGAGTGGATCCCAGCCGAGAATGTTGAATTGCGGGTCGAAGGCAGCGTCCAGCGAACCGTCGGGCTGGATGCGGGCGATGTAGTTGCGATACACCCCATTGATGGAGCGGAAATGACCTATCACGAGCATCGCTCCGTTCGTGGCGAGGACGGGCGTTTGCAGAATGCTGAGCGAGCCATCCAATTTCAGGATGCGCGGCCGGAACGATTCATCCACGGAACCGTCGGCGTTAAGTCGCGCCAGGCTGGTCCGAGCCGCACCGTTGGCGCTCCCGAAGTAACCCGCAATCAGAACTCTCCCGTCGGGTTGGAGAG
>JBAXTC010000199.1:0-10939 GCA_037130375.1 Verrucomicrobiota bacterium
TTTCCCTTCGTTGACGCCCTGGTTTTCTGCTCGAACGCAGATTTGGACTGCCGTCTCCAGGGCACTGCTCGCCTGCGGGTTTGCCTGCGTGACTCTGCCGCGGAAACGGGCCGGCCGGCCCGGGCTGGAATCCTGGCAGCTTTGCGTCGTCGTGAGGCGGACGGTTTGGGCCCCACCGCACTGGGACAGTTCGACGCCCCGACCGCGCGTGCCATGAGCCGCGCCATGGAACAGGCCGGCATCCGGCAGTCGCAGCGTGCCCGCCGCGTGGGGGATTACCGGCTCGCGAAATTGCTTTTTGAGAATCCCCTCAGCCTCTATCAGGATTGGGAGGCAGAGCATTTCCAACTGCCGTCCAGCAAACGCTTCGTTCGTCTCTACATCGCGGCCGGCTCTTCTTCTTCCACCGAGCGTGAGACGCTTAAGCGCGCTGCCCGCCGCGAGTATGAAATCCTGGACAACCTTCGGCACCAGAACATCCTGCTGGTCCAGCAATACACCGAGCACGAGTCCGGCCCGGCCCTGATCTTCGAGCACGATCCCAATGCGGTGCGCCTTGACCATTTCCTCGCCCAACGCGGCGCTCAGCTCAGCATTGATACGAAGCTCGACCTGGTCCGTCAGCTTGCCGAAGCACTCAAGTTTGCCCATGACAAGCACGCCATCCACGGCGCGCTCAGTCCGCAGAGCGCCCTCGTCTTTGGTCCAAACTCTCCAAGTCCACGTCTCAAGCTCTACAACTGGCAGACGGCCTTTCGCATGGCCTCGACCAGCACTTCCGGTCTGCCGCAAATCACCGCCACCGTTCATCCGGATGTATTCTGGGAGGACGCCTCGCGTGCTTACCTTGCGCCCGAATTGGTGAATGACCCCACGCTTCATGGCGAGCATCTGGATGTGTTCTCTCTCGGTGCGATTGCTTATCACATCTTCTCCGGCCAGCCGCCGGCCGGTTCCTCGCTGGAACTCGCGGAGAAGCTGCGTCGCAACCGTGGTTTGAAACTCTCCTCGGTCTTGAATGGCACCGGAGAGGAACTGCAGATGCTCGTCGAGCACAGCACCCATCCGGATGTCACGGTCCGCCTGGCCTCCATTGACGAGTTCCTGGAACAGCTCGCGCGCGTCGAGGAGGAGTTCACCAGTCCGAGCCAGGAGCCGGTGGCCAATCCCGCCGACGCCAAACAGAACGACCGACTCGATGGAGGTTTCCTGGTCAAACAACGCTTTGGCTCCGGTTCGGCCGCCATCGTCTTCCTCGTCCAGAAGGGCGACCACGAAATGGTGCTCAAGCTGGCCAACAAGCCAGAGAACAACTTCCGCATCCTCGACGAATATGACTCCCTGACCAAACTGGGCCACCCCAGCGTTGTCCGGGTTTACGACAAGGTAATGGTCGGGGGCCTCCAGGGATTCACCATGCAGCGCGCCGGGGAGTTAACGCTCGCCCAGCGGCTCAGCAAGGAAGGCCGCCTCAGCCTTGAGCTGCTCGAACGCTTTGGCGAACAGCTCCTTGAAGCTGTCAATTATCTCGATCAGGAGGGTGTCAGCCACCGCGACGTGAAGCCCGAGAACCTCGGCATTGGCTCCATCGCCGGTGGCGGAAAGTTGCGGCTGGTGCTGTTTGACTTCTCGTTGGCCCGAACCCCTGCCGACAACATCCGGGCGGGCACACCGCCCTATCTCGAGCCATTCCTCTCCCTGCGCCGTCCCCAGCGCTGGGACACCCATGCCGAGCGTTATGCGGTCGCAGTCACGCTTTATCAGATGGCCACTGGCCAGCGTCCCGTGTGGGGCGACGGCGTGAGTGACCCGGCTCAATTGGATTGTGAAGTCACCCTCGACGCCGAGAAGTTTGATGCCATCATCCGCGAGAAGCTTCTGGAATTCTTCCGCAAGGCGCTTAAGCGCGACTTCCGCCAGCGCTTCGACAACGCCCAGGAGATGTTGCGCGATTGGCGCAAGGTCTTCGAGGGCCTCGATCAACCCAGTCCTATCACCACGGTTACCGCCGCAGGTGACCAGCAAAACGCCATTACTGCCGCGCTCCCGGAAACCAACATCTCGCTGCTGGGCCTTACACCCCGGGCCATTGCGGCTATTGACCGCCTGGGAGCCACAACGGTCAAGGACTTCCTCTCGGTGCCATTACGGCGCGCCTATCGGCTGCCGGGCTCCAAGATCCGCCGGGAGGTCGTCGAGGCATTCACCGCCCTTCGCGCCCGGTTTCCTGACCTTGTGCCCAAGCGCACTGCCGCCAAGGAAACCGACACCGCGACGGAACTCGGCGAAGCCGCCGCCACCAGCATTGATGTCCTCGCGCCCGAAGCCCTGAATTTCATCCAGAAGCGGCCTGACTCGGAAAAACAGGTGTTCCAATGCCTGCTCGGCCTGAATGACTCCAGCTTCGACTCACCTTATGAATGGCCGGCGGCAGCGCAGGTGGCCTCACGCCTCACCTTGTCGCGAGGATTCGTGGCCCAGTGCCTCGATAGCGCCCGCCAGCGTTGGAGCAAGACACCTGAAATTACCGCCCTCCGGGAGACCGTGGCAGCCTTGGTCCAGTCCCACGGTGGTGTCATGACTGCGGCGGACCTCAGCCTGGCTCTGCTGACGGCGCGCGGTTCCATCGAGGAAGAACCCATTCGTTCCGCCGTGGCGTCGGCTGTCACGCGGGCGGGTCTCGAAACCGAAGTCAACCAGGCCCAGCCCCGATTCCTCATTCATCGCCGCGGCATGATCGTCCTTGTCGCGCAGTCTGCGGAGTTGGCCGATTACGCCGCGAAGTTGGGGGAAAAGGCTGATGAACTCGCCGCTCTCGATCCGCTGCCCAACCCGATTCGCGTCGTGGAAAGCCTGCGCGCCATCGAGGTCCCGCCCGGCGCGCCACCGCTGCCGGAGTCCGCACTGGTAACGCTCGCTGCCCATGCCTCCACGCAAGCGGCTGTCTCCAGCAAGTTCGAGGTCTATTCGCGCGGCATGACGGCCAAGCGCGCCCTCATGCTCGCCCAGAATGCGTTGACCGGCGTGCGCGAACTGACGATCCAGCAGGTTCACCAGCGCGTCCTTTCCCGTTACCCGGATGCACAACGGCTCCCCGACCGGCCTGACCTCGACACCTTGCTGGCGGAGAGTGGTCTCGATCTGGTTTGGCATCCCGAACTAGCTCAAGGCGCGGGGGCCTATCGTTTCCGCGCTTATGAAGAGGCATCCACCTTCAGCACGGGCGCCATTCTACCTGAGCGGAAACCGACGGCTGCGCCCGACAGCGCCCCGGCGGGGGAAACCTCCGCGGAGATTGCCGAAGCCCGTGTCATCGAGAACAAGCTGCGTCGAGCCGCAGCCGAAGGCGCCTTCCTCGTCCTGGCGGTTCCACCATGCCGAATGCTCATGGCTGAACGGGAACTGCTCCAGCGATTCGATCTCGATCGCCGGAACATTGACGAGATGGTCATCCGCACCTTGCGTTCTGATGCGCAGGCTGTCCGGGCCGATTGGAACGTGGTGCTCCGTGCGGATTCCGCATCACGACAGAGCGACGATTGGAAACGTCTCCTCCTGCTCGTCAACCGAGCCATGCCGAAGGTGGAGGACGCGCTTTCCACCTCGTCCAAGACTCTGTTGCTGGTGAACCCTGGCCTGCTGGCGCGTTATCAGCAGTTGGAAATGCTCGTCCGACTGCGCGATCGGATAGGCCGCACTGGCAGTCCTCTGCACGGGCTATGGGTGCTTGTGCCTACGAACGGCCAATACGTCCTGCCCACGCTTGACGGCCAGCCCGTTCCTGTCCTCAGCGCCGCGCAGTGGACGGAACTTAACGAGGCGTGGATTCAAAACAAACACCGCGCATGAAAACGAAACTCGGCATCGTCAAACCGCCACCGCCCGGCTCCAAACCACAGGTCTCCCAGCCGCGGTTGCCTGACGTTTGTGAATTGATCCGAACGGCTCGCGAGACCATTGCCCGCGGGGTCAATGCCGCGCTGGTGATGTTGTGTTGGAGAATTGGCCAGCATATCCGCACAGACATCCTGGGCGCGAAGCGGGCCGAGTACGGGGATGAGATTTCGGAAGCACTCATTCTGGAACTCGGCGCTGGCTTCGCTTTTCTCGCACGCCAGAGGCGAATACAGACCGGCTGCCAGGGGGGTGACTTGCGGGCCAGTCTGGCGCATAGTGCCCGTGGGTTAAGTGAATTTTATTTGCTCCCCGCTCGACGCGCCGTAAGGCCTCGGGCGGGGTTATTTTTTGCTTATGCCTGACGAACCATCCATCAAACGAACCATCGCCTTCATAGACGGCCAGAACCTCTTTCACGGGGCCAAGGAGGCCTTTGGTTTCACCTACCCCAACTATGACCTCAAGGCGCTGACTCAGGCGCTTTGCTCATGATTAACCGATCCTCATTGGTAGGCAATCCACCCTACATCACCGTCAAGGATAGGGCGCTCAACGAAGCCTACCGCCTGCGCTTCGAGTCCTGCCACCGGAAATACTCCCTTGCTGCGCCTTTCATGGAACAATTCTTCGCCCTGGCCGTGAAAGGCGAAGACGCCCAGTCTGCCGGCTACGTGGGCATGATTACCGCCAATTCCTTCATGAAACGGGAATTTGGCAAGAAGCTCATCGAGGAATTCATCCCGCGCTGGAACCTAACCCACGTCATCGACACCGCCGGCGCATACATTCCCGGCCACGGCACGCCAACCGTCATCTTGTTCGGAACGCATCGAAAACCTATCCAGCCTACCATCCGCACAGTCATGGGAATCAAAGGTGAACCTGCAACACCGGATGAACCCGCACACGGACTGGTTTGGGGTGCCATCCTACGGCAAGTGGACCAGCCTGGCACCGAGAGCGAATTTGTGAGCGTAACCGACTCCGAGCGGGACGGCTTCCGCAAGCATCCTTGGAGCATCGGTGGAGGTGGGGCGGCAGAGTTGAAGGAGATGTTGGATGAAGTCACAGAGATCACTTTGGTCAAGGTAGCAAACGACTTAGGTTTCATGGCGATCACTGGCGAGGACGAAGCCTTAACTGCGCCTCACCACGTATGGCGAAAGGTCGCGGTCCCGTTCCGAGGGTCTGGTAGCGGAGATACCGTCCGCGATTGGATAGCCGAAAGCGAAGAAAGCGTCCCGTTCCTTTACTCTGAGTCTGACGGAAAGTTGCAGCCGGTGGCCATTGAGTCACACCCGCGTTTTTACCACTCGCTTTGGTGTCTGCGGACCAATCTGCGCAACCGCAAGATGTTCGGAAAACTGCCTGCCCAATTCGGTTTGGCGTGGAATGAATTCATTATTTTCATGCGTAAACGGTTCCTGGCACGCCACAAAATCGCTTTCGCCGATGTTGCAACTCACAACCACTTTGTGTTGGTTCGTGAAGACACCGTATTCAAGCAGACGGCACCTGTCATCACGCTGCCCAGTCAGGCCAGCGAAGATGATCATCTGAGCTTAATCGGGTTGTTGAACAGCTCGCTCGCCTGCTTCTGGATGAAACAAGTATTCTTTCCAAAAGGTGGTGACCACGTCGGCACCGAGGGAGCACGCGTGCGCACCACCATGTGGGATGAACGCTATGCCCACGATAGCACGAAGCTGAAGCAGTTCCCGGTCACCACTCAGAAACCATTGGTGCTGGCACAAGAACTGGATCGGCTCGCGCAAGAAATGAAAGGTCACACGCCTGCGGCGCTACTGGCTCAACGCGAACTCTCGAATCTGAAAGAAAAGATGACGACCGCGCGCGCTCACTTCACCCGGCTGCGCGAGCGGATGATTGCCATTCAAGAGGAACTCGATTGGGAGTGTTACCGCTATTACGACCTCCTGGTGGAAGATGTGAACCTGCCGCCTGCATCACATGACCTGTCGCAAATCCGGCTCCAACTCGGCGAACGCGCCTTTGAAATCGTCATGGCCCGCAAGATGGCCTGGGGTGAGTTGGAGACGACATGGTTCAGCCGTCACGGCTCCACGCCCATCACCGAAATTCCCGCACACTGGCCTGCGACGTATCGTCAACTCGTCGAGCGTCGCATCGCCCTCATCGAGAGCGACCGCAACATTGCGCTCATCGAGCAGCCCGAATACAAGCGCCGATGGAACACCGAGCCGTGGGAGGAACAACAGGAGCGAGCATTGCGGGAGTGGCTGCTGGGCCGGCTGGAATCTGTGTTTGGAGTTCCGCCTTCAGGCGGTTCGGCACCCGAACCGGCTGAAGCCGGGACTCCGAACCCCGAGCTGACCTCCTGCGCCCACCTCGCCGACAAGGTCAGCCGCGACACGGAATTCATGGAAGTAGCCGCGCTCTACCGCGCCCGCCCAGACTTCGACCTCACGGAACTGGTGGTGGAACTGGTCGAGAGCGAGTCGGTGCCGTTCCTGCCCATATTGGCGTCTGCGCGGCAAGCTGGACGTGCCGAAGGAGCGTTTCATCACCTACCCGCACTGCAATCGCGACGCCGACCGCACCCCCGTCATCGGCTGGGCCGGCTGGGACCAATTGCAGCAAGCTCAAGCCGTCGCCGGCTACTACGAGCGCATGCGCACCAATGAGGGCTGGGCGGATGACCGTCTGCTGCCATTGCTGGCCGGCGTGCTGGAACTGCTCCCGTGGCTGCTCCAATGGCACAACGGTCTGGACCCCCAATACGGCATGGGCCTGGGTGATTTCTTCCGCAGCTTCGCGGAGGAAGAGGCTCGCCGAATGGGCAAAACCCTGGACGAAGTCCTCGCATGGCAACCGCCGGCGAAGACAACGCGCAAAAGGCAGCAGTCGAATCTGTAATTGCATGATGATCGACACAACTGAAAGGAAAACGTCACATGATAACCAATATTGAATTGAAGAACTTCGGACCACTTGAAGCGGTCACCTGGAAGAAACTGGGCCCTATTAATCTGGTGATCGGCGGAAACGGCAGTGGGAAAACCTTTTTGCTTAAATCGCTCTATACTGCCATGCGCACGTTAGAAGAATACAAGCGTGGCGATGACCAACGGACCGCTGCCGAGATCCTGGTGGAGAAACTCTATTGGACCTTCCAGTTGGATAAAATTGGCGATCTGGTCACGAAGGGAGCATCCGCCAATTTGTCCTTTCGTCTGTGGAAGGATGAAAATGAGTTCTGTTACAACTTTGGCAAAGACACCGCCAAAGTGATCGCCTCGTTGGAAAACCATGTCCCACCTCGCGCCAGCAACTCGATTTTTCTGCCCGCCAAGGAGGTGTTGTCTTTACACAACATCATTCTGAAATCGCGAGAAACCGACAAGGTGTTTGGCTTCGATGACACTTACTTGGATTTGGCCCGTGCTCTGCGCCAATCCGGCCGCGGTGGGCGGAATTATGAAGCCTTCGCGAAATCGCGCCAGAACCTAGAGGCGATTCTGGGAGGCAAAGTTGAATATGATGAGGGTGCCGGCAATTGGCAGTTCAAGGAGGGGAAATACCGTTTCCCGCTCGGCGTGACGGCCGAGGGCGTCAAAAAGATCGCTATTCTAGATACGTTGCTCAGCAACCGTTATCTGGACCCTGAATCAATCGTGTTTATTGACGAGTTGGAATCAGCGCTGCATCCGGCAGCGATTTCCAAGCTGCTCGACATCGTGGCCGTGCTCGCATCAGAGGGGATGCAGTTTTTTGTGGCGAGTCATTCCTACTTCGTCGTCAAAAAGCTATTCCTGATAGCTCAGGAAAGAAAGATGAATATCCCGGTTCTTGCTGGAGATGCAGATGCATGGCGCTCGGCAGATCTCAAGGATGGAATGCCGGACAACGGCATTGTTACGGAAGCCATTCATCTGTATGAACAGGAAGTCACACTCTCGCTTTCATAGCCATGATTTCCTTCACTGAATCTGAGATGACTTTTGGCCCCTATGCGGAAGCCGATTGCTTTTGCATAGAAAAGTGCACCACTTACGAGGCCATCCAAGACGACGTCAAGATGGCCGAATTTCTTTTGATTCGTGAAACGCCCGAGGAGCCGCCTTGCGTTTGGATAGTGGAAGCAAAGAAAAGTTCCCCGCAACCCAAAACCCAACCCGAGTTTGATGGGTTCATCACGGACATTAGGGACAAGCTTGCGAACGGATTAACCCTGTGTTTTGCTGCTGTGCTTAAACGCCATCCAAAGACCCTGGCAGAGTTGCCTGACAAATATAAGAACCTTGATCTTTCACAAGCAGGCTTTCGGCTGGTCCTGGTTATTAATGGGCACCAGAAGGCTTGGTTGCCGCCTTTACAGGATGCCGTGCGTCGCGCTCTGCATGCGACCGCGAAGACATGGGCGCTGGACCCCAATGCCGTGGTTGTTCTCAACCATGAAGGAGCCAAACAGTTCGGTTTGACCTGTGCGCCATAGATTCCCAAGAACCGATATGCCTACCTTCATCAAAGACCTTTTTGACCTGCCCGATGTTGTGCGCGGCGGGGATTTTGTCCTCCGCCTGGCCGAGGGCCTGGAGCGACCGGAACAGACGTTGCGCGACTACGTCGTCACGCCCCAACTCGCCAAGTGCTTCGACGATGCCCTGTCGCTGGTGCGCGATGCGATCGAAGGGCGGACAAGCAAAGCGTGCTATTTGCTTGGAAGTTTCGGCAGCGGCAAAAGCCATTTCATGGCGGTGCTGAATCTCCTCCTCCAGCAGAACGCCACAGCCCGCGAGATCCCCGAGTTGGCGGATGCGGTGACCAAGCACAATCCCTGGACCGGCGGCAAGAAGTTCATGCTGGTGCCGTTCAACCTGATCGGAGTCACGGGCCTCGAGGCCGCGCTGCTGGGTGGTTACGCCGATCACATCCGCCGCCATCATCCCGGCGCACCCACCCCGCCCGTTTATCGTGCCGAGGCGCTGTTTGAGGATGCGAAGGGGCTGCGTGAGGCAATGGGGGACAAGGGCTTCTTTGCCAAGCTGAACCGCGAGGAAAACGGGAGCAAAGGAACCGCGGCACCGGCCGCGGCTGGTTGGGGAGAGTTGGCAGGTGGCTGGGATGCGAAACGATTCGAGCGCGCTGTAATGGCTGCGGCAAATAATGCTGACCGCCGGCAACTCGTTACCGACCTGGTTGAGACATTCTTCCGCGCGGCGCAGAACAATTCGGAGTTTATCAGCCTGGATGATGGCTTGTCCGTTATGAGTCAGCACGCTCGCGCGTTGGGCTTCGATGCGGTCATCCTTTTTCTCGATGAGCTAATCCTCTGGCTCGCCAGCCATGCGGCGGACCCTTCCTTCGTGGCACGGGAAGGTCAGAAGCTGGTGAAGCTGGTCGAGGCGTCGAAGGCTGACCGGCCCATTCCGCTGGTAAGTTTCATCGCCAAGCAGCGCGAAATTGCCGACCTGGTGCGCGACCAGGTAACCGGAGCCCAATTGGCTGCCATTGGTGACGTGCTTCGTTATTGGGAAGCCCGCTTCGCCAGTATCCGCCTGCAGGACAGCAACCTGCCTGCAATTGCAGAGAAGAGGCTGCTGAAACCGAAAAGCGAGGCCGCTAAGGCGGAAATTGACGCAGCTTTCGCCCAGACGATGGCCGTCCAGAAGCACATCCGGGACATCCTCCTCACGGACGAAGGCAATCCTGAGATGTTCCGCAAGCTGTATCCGTTCAGTCCAGCACTGGTTGAAACATTGGTGGTGATGTCGTTTGCCTTGCAGCGCGAACGGACGGCCCTGCGGGTAATGCTGCAGATTCTGGTTGAACAGAAGAATCGGTTGAAACTCGGCGACATCGTGCCCGCCGGGGACATCTTTGACGTGATTTCGGAGGGCACCGACGCCGTGAGCGACGTGGTGAAACGGGATTTCGAGAAGGCAAAGCGGCTTTACGAACAGAAGCTGCGCCCGGTACTCGAACAGCAGCACGGGATGCGCACCGAACAGGCATTCGCTTTGCCGCCCGAGGATCCCAAGGGGCTGGCTTTCCGCGCAGATGACCGGATCATCAAGACCCTGTTGCTGGCCGCGCTGGCGCCCACGGTCAAAACGCTGAAGGACATGGACGCGCAGCGGCTGGTGGCATTGAACCACGGCAGCTATCGCACCCCCATTCCCGGACGCGAACACACGGTGGTGATAGACAAATGCCGCCGGTGGGCTGCGGCAACCGGTGTCATCAAGCTCGAAGGCTCCAGCGACAATCCCCGCATTACGCTTCAACTGACGGATGTGGACACTGACCGCATCATTGAGCAGGCCCAGGCGGAGGACAACGACGGGAACCGCAGGCGAAAGATTCGGGAACTGTTGTTCGAGGAATTCGGGCTGCCGAAGGAAGAGGCGCAGCAACTGTTCTATCGCTACAAATTCCGCTGGCGCGGCACTGACCGCGAGTGCGAGTTGCAGTATGCCAACGTGCGCGAACAGGCGTTCGACACGTTCAAGAACAAGGCCGAGCAATGGCGGGTCATCATTGACTTTCCCTTCGACCAGCCGCCCCACGGTCCGCGGAGCGACCTCTCCCGTTTGCAGCAGTTCCGTAACGAGAACGAGGAGGGCTTTCGCACCTTGGTTTGGATTCCCTCTTTCCTGAACCACGACGCGCTAAAAGAGCTCGGCCGGTTGGTCATCCTGGACCATATCCTGACAGGGGAGCGCTTCGACCAATACGTGAGCCATCTGTCGCCGGCGGACAAGGCCAGCGCCAAGGGGTTGCTCGAAACGCAGCAGAAACAGCTTCGCGCGAAGATGGTGGCCCATTTGCAGGCAGTTTATAGCGCTGGCAGCGGGTTGGTGAACTCGGCCGACGCGGCGCACCAGTTGGAACCGAGCGAGCAATTTCAGTGTCTCGACGAGACGGGCGACATACAGC
Organism: Verrucomicrobiota bacterium; assembly: GCA_037130375.1. Taxonomy (GTDB): domain Bacteria; phylum Verrucomicrobiota; class Verrucomicrobiia; order Limisphaerales; family UBA8199; genus JAPLUA01. The sequence goes on from JBAXTC010000199.1 coordinate 10,819, forward strand.
CGCCCGTCGCTGCGAACTTCAAGCAAGCGCTGACTTCGCTGCTGAGCCAGGCTCTGCAAAAGCAGTTCCCGGCACATCCGATGTTCGACGATGACGCCAACCTGCGTCCAGCCGCACTCGG
>JBAXTC010000002.1:0-53906 GCA_037130375.1 Verrucomicrobiota bacterium
CGGCCAGCAAACTTTGAAAACGACCAAACGCCTGGGCCGCCTCGAAGGCTTGCGCCGGGGATTGCACTGCGTCGTAGGTTTGCGCCCGCTCGATGAACAGATACACCCGCCAATAGAGACCGTTTTCATCGTGATGAAACGGCTTGCCGTCGCGCGCGGGAATCAGGGTCAGCGCCCGGCGGCTTTGGTCGCGCGCACCCGCAAACTTGCCACCGAGATGCCGCGTAACCCGTGAGACATTGTCCATGAGCCCAACCGGATTCTTGAACACCAGATGATTAATGCGTTGAAAGATGTAGCGGACGCGCGATCCCGCCTGATCAAAGACCACGCAGTAGGTGTCGTTGATGTGGCCGGTGCCGTAAGGCTCGGTGCTCACAAATGCGCCGTAGATTTGAAATCGTTGCGCGATGGCGCCCACGTCGTGTTTCAAGTCCATGCCCCAGGCCTTTTCGGGTAATCGGCGCACACCATGATAGCTCTTAACGACTGCCCGATTTATCCCAGAGGTGATTGATCACGTAAATCAGGACCAAGCCGCTCACGATAAAAACGCCGGTGAGGATCAACGCCGTCTGGGTGCGGCCATAGAGGAAATTGCCGATAGCGAAGAGCGACGACCAGATGGTCAGACAACCTGAAATCCAACCCAAGGTCGCCATGCCCATGTGATCGCCGTGGAGGGCCGCTTCGGCTTCACTCACGCCGGCTTCCTGGCGGATTTTGGTCCAGCCCGGCCCCGCAGGATGCACCTTCTTGTAAAACGCGATCAACCGTTCCCGGCTGGTGGGGGAACCAAGAAAGGCGGTGACGAGCCAGCAAATCGAGGTAAAGGCCACCGAATACAGCACCGTGTTCGCGAACGGCAGGGCGTGACCGGTCTTCTTCATGATGAAAAACACGACGGACACGGTGAAGGAACTGACCATCGCCACCACTTCGCACCATGCGTTGATGCGCCACCAGAACCAGCGCAGTAGATAGAGCAGCCCCGTGCCCGCACCGATGGAAATGAGCACCTCGAATCCGTCCTGCGAGGAATTCAACAGCAAGCTGAGGAGCGCGGCCACGGCATACAGCCCCACAGTGCAAACGCGGCCCACATTCACGTAATGTTTCTCGTTGGCATTGGGAGATATGAAACGCCGATAGAAATCGTGGACCAAATAGGACGCCCCCCAGTTCAGATGCGTCAGGATAGTGGAGGAGCTGGCCGCGATGAGGCCGCCGACCATCAACCCAACGAAACCCACCGGCAGAAATTTCAGCATGGCCGGAAATGCGCTGTCATGGCCAAGCAGGCTTGGATCCGCGCCGGGGAAGGCGGCTTGTATGTCCTTCAATTCCGGGAAGATGATGATCGAACACAACGCCGTGATGATCCACGGCCAGGGGCGCAGCACGTAATGCGCGAGGTTGAAGAACAGCGCGCCTCCCAGGGAATCCTTTTCTGATTTGGACGCCAACATACGTTGGGCGATGTAGCTGCCCCCGCCCGGTTCGGCCCCCGGATACCAGTTGGCCCACCAACCAATGGCCACGGGCACGATGAAGATCATCAGCGCCAGTTCATTCATGGAGAAGTTAGGCAATATGTCCAGGATGGGTTGCCCACGACCGTCAATCGCAGACATGACGGGTTGCGAGCCTTGCATGGTGACCTGTTGCGAGCTCAGCGTGCTGACCAGTTTTTGCAGCCCCGCCCAAGCGCTCTCGCCAACTCCGGTATGTCGGGCTACCGCTTTCAGGCTAAAAAACGCTGCCGCGACCACCGCCGTCATCTTGATGAAAAACTGCACCATATCGATCACCAGCACACCCCACAAACCTGAGTGCGCGGCAAATACCACGTTGAGCAAGCCGCAGAAAAGGATCGTCTGCCACGGGGGCATTCCGAAGAGAATGTTGGCGATTTTGCAGCCGGCCAGCGTCACCATGCCCATGATGAAACAATTAAAGAACAGCCCGAGATAGACCGCGCGAAACCCACGCACTACCGACGCCGCCTTGCCCGAGTAACGGATTTCGTAAAACTCCAGGTCGGTCATCACTCCTAAGCGACGCCAGAGACGGGCAAAGAAAAAGACTGTGGAGACTCCCGTTAGCACAAACGCCCACCATTGCCAGTTGCCCGCGACTCCGTACTGGCGCACCTGCTGCGTCACCCAGTTGGGCGTATCACTGCTGAACGTCGTGGCCACCATCGAAATGCCCGCCAGCCACCACGGCACGGAGCGGCCCGAAGCAAAGAACTCGGAAGTATTCTTGCCCGCCCGCTTGCCAAAGAACAGTGCCGGGGCAAAGCAGATCAACAGGGAGGCAAGGACGATAATCCAGTCAAAGGCGTGGAGTTGCATTAATTTAGTCTTTTCAAACGTTTCGGGTGCCGGGCTATCTCCCAGGCATTGCGTGGCACTTCGGGAGCCGAGGTTCCGCGCTGCCTGGCGTGATCACGCTGAGCCCGTTCCCATGGTTTCAAATATGCCAGGGTTAGGCTTAACGGGCCGGTTGCTGGGCTATGGCCAGTGGAGCGACTACAGCGGAGAAACCGGCTCGTCGTGCATCAGGGCGGCAGATTTCCAGGCACCATAGGCCCTTGACGACGACCAGTTCGAACTACTTATCTATCATCCAATACCAATCCTGATTGCCGTTCGGGCCTTTGATCATAAACAACCAGGCGCCCAATTGCGCGTGGCCGTCCGCCCAAGCATAGTTGATGCCTTTGCCGTGGCGGGTGTAGGTGTGCGAGTACTTGCCATCTCTGATCCACCAATGGCTCGGCGGGTCACAAAACCCAAATTGATCAATCCCCCAGCCGTTGTCCTGAGGTAGCACTGGGTCAATGCTGTCGCCGTTAGCCACCGTTTCCGAAGGCTTTTTGACCGAAGAGAGCTTCTGACGACCCCAAAACGGCGCGCCATAGGGCGGGGGCACCTTCTCCGCACCGTCGTAATAGCCCAAATAGTAAAAATTGTGCCCGTATCCACCGAAGGCGTTCGTGTTCATGTCGGAGCTGACACCAGCAATCTTATAGATCAGGTCCAGGTTCGCCGAGGGACACCTGGTCACGGTTCCGTGAACGTTCAAACCGGAGATTTTGTCCTGGCTCCTGCTAATATATGGCGAAATCTCCCTCGACCACTCGGGAGCATAGGCTGCGGCTCCGCCTTGCGATGCTGCCGCTACCGGCAGGAAGTCAGAGTTATCGCCGGCGTACATCAAATACCCCATGGCGATCTGCTTTTCGTTGCTCATGCAGCTGATGTTCTTGGCTTTTTCCTTCGCCTTGGCCAAGGCCGGCAAGAGCAACGCCGCCAGAATTGCGATGATGGCGATGACCACCAGGAGTTCGATCAAAGTGAACGCCGCCCCGTCCGTGCGACGCATGTCGAGAGCTTCCTTCTTCATAATCATCTTTCACCAATCGTCTACAGGCTCTGGGCCGCGGGGCGCCCCTCGCGCCACCGCGGCCCATCACCCCAGCTCATTACGGAAGTCGCATCCGGTAGAACACTTCCGGTAGGGTCGGATTGATTGTGATGCTCAGGCTGGTTGTGGTTTGCGAACCCGGGATATCAAACCAGGAGCTCGGGCTGGCCAAACTCACCGAGTTGGATTGCGCGTACCAACCCATGTGCGACGCCGGCCAGGTGAGCGTCAGGTTGGTCCCGCCGCTCACGCTAAATACAATGTTGGTTGGCGTTGGATTCACACTGGATACAACCTGTAAAACACCACTGCTTGGGTTGAAATTCCAGCCCAATCCCGCAGTCAGGCTCGGGAGGTTCGTGGCGGTGAAGAAGCTGCCGCTGGTCACGCTGGACGCGCTGACCAGCGAGAATGTGTCGCCACCTTGCAAGGGATCGCCCACATTCACCACGGTGAGGGTGCCACCCAAAGTCAGCGTGGTGATGCCAGCAACCTTGCTCGCGGTTTGGGCGTTGGTCCGGTTGAGAGCCATCAACGTCGTGCCGGAAAGGGTGAGGGTGTTGTTGATGGTCAGAGTGGAAGTATCCAAACCACCCAAGCCCGGTTGCAGGGTCGCACTGGGCGGCAGGGACACCGGCACACTGATGACGCCGCTCCCGCCCAACGTGGTGCCGCTGGCGAGCGTCACCGCACCGCTGGCGAGCGAACCGTTCACTCGCAAGGTGCCTTCGCTTACGGTGGTAGCGCCGGTGTAGGTATTCGCGCCGCCGAGGCTTAATGCGCCGCTGCCAATTTTGGTCAAGCCACCGCCAGGGCTGGCGCTGTCCTGCTTCAGCGCAGCGGGAATCGTAACCGTATGAGCCCGGCTATCAATCACCGCGCCGCCGCTCCGGATATAGGCGCTGCCGGTGCCATCAATGAAATTCCCCGCGTTGGCGGTCGCGCTCAGGACGCCCGCGTTGATATTCAGACGCGCATCGGAGGAACTCAGGTTCACTTGCAACACATTCGCTTTGGCCGCCGCCATGCCGTCGCCGATATTCATCGCGGAACTAGCCCCGCCCAGTGTCACCGTGGAGCCATTGGTGAGGGACCCACCATTGGCGATGCTCAGAACATTGCCCACCGTCGTCAAGTCAGTGGAATTGCCGATCGAAACATCACTGGAACCAAGATCCCAAGATGAGCCCGCCCCCGTGATGGTGGCGGTGTTGTAGCTGGCTCCATTCGTCATGCCAATGTTAGCGGCAAAGCCGGTCACCACGCCTCCGCTGGCGATCGTCAGGCTGTTGGTCGAGGCGCTTTCCTGCCCCACTACTAAAAGGCCGCCGCTCTGCAACACGGAACCTGCCCCGGTTACCAGAACGCTATTCCCGTTGGCCCCGATACCAATGCGAGGAACGCCGATAGCAAAGCCGCCGCCGGAGACCGTCAGGGTGTTGGCCTTGCCCGCATTTCCCACCACGAGAAGAGCGGTGCCGCTGCCGGCATCCCAAGTCGAGCCGCTGCCGGTGACTGTTACACTATTGTTGTCAGCGCCCGCATTCCAGCCAAGGCCGCTATATCCACTGCTGAGAACCGTGCCGCCACCGCTTATCGTCAGGCTGTTGTTCGGGCAGGCAGACCCCACCAGAAAAGTCGAGTTGTTCTGCCAGAGGGAGCCCGTCCCGGTAACGACTGCCGAGTTGTAACCAGGGTTCAGTGAGCTGTTGCCAACGATGCCGTCCGCATCGGTGATGGTTCCGCCGTCAGAGATCGTCAGGCTGTTCACCCCACCGTAGTATTGACCGCAAACGAAAGCGCCGAGGGTTTCCCACTTCGACCCGGCACCGGTCACCAACGCCGTGTTGTAACCGCCAAACCTGCCAACATAAGCGCCGTCGCCGTTATAGATCGAGCCGCCATTGCTGACTGTTATGCTGCTTTGGACCACCCCGGCATCGAAGCCTACCCACAGGTAGGATTCATTATGCATTACCGAGCCTGGCCCGGTCACAAGGACTTTGTTGTTGCCGTCGTAGGCTCCGATGTAGATCCAACTGCCAGCACCGCTAAGGGTCAGATTCCCGCCATTGCTGATCGTCAGGCTGTTGTTTCCCGCTCCGTAACCCATGTTGAAATCGCCAACGCCCAGCCAGGATGAGTTGGTGCCAGTGATTAGCGCGCTGTTGTGACCCGCCCAGGTGCCCAGGTAGGTGAGGCCGAGGCTGCTCATCGAGCCGCCATTGCTGACCGTCAGGCTGTTGTAACCTCCCACGTTGCCCACCCTGACGTTGGCGCTCTCCCAGGACGAACCGCTGCCGGTGACCAGCGCGCTGTTGTAGCTACCACCGGCCCCATTACCTATCCAACCGTAGTTGACGTTGAACAGAGTGCCACCGCTGTTAATTTCCTGATAGTTGTTCGTCCCGGTGTTGCCGACTACATAATCAGCACCCGCGTTGTTAACCGCCGTGCCGCTGATGATATTGGTGGTGTTGTCCTCGGCACGGGTGGACAACAAGCTCAGGGCGCTCAGGGCGCAGACCAGAGCGAGGGAGGATTTTCGATATATGTTCATTTGATTTTTGAGGTTATGGATGGCTATAGTTTTTTGTTCTTTTTGAGCCCGGCTCTCCGGGGTTGGTTTTATTGTGTTGTCATGCTTATGGTCGGAATAATATCAGGACGGGTCGAAATCTGTTAGCCTCCTGTTGGTTTAATATTAGCACGCTGTTGCGCGGCGGCTTTTGCGCCGTCACTCCTCTCCGACCGGAACCAGAGCGCCCACCGCGTGGAATCGGCCACCGCAGTTTGTTCGGCGATGGGCCGAAGCAAGACAGTTTGGGGCTGGATCGGATAGCCACCAGGAAGGTAGGGCAGCGTGAGGTAGGCCGCGGGCGCGGTGAACAGGACACGTTGGTCGCCCATTTCCGCGGCTGGCTTGAGCGGCAAATCACCGGCAACACTTGGTGCCGGCAAGAGGACGAGGGTCTGTTTTTCTGGCGGCTCATCGAAGAAAGTCGGCGCATTCTGCGCGTTGACACCCAGAAACCACGGGCCGCGTAGAACGGCGACGCGGCTGGCGTCCTGCGGGTGCGGCAAAAGCCGAGTGCGCATCACGTAGAGAACAGTAAGCTTGTCTCCGGACTGCCAGCGGCGACGAACCTCCACACTTCCGGCTTGGGCGACACCTTCCACCGCGTTGCCGTTGAGCGTGAATTCCAATGCGGAGGCCCAGGCGGGCTGACGGAATCCCAAAGCATGTTCGACGCCGTCCGCTTTCGTCACCCGTAGCGTAACGCTCGCGTCCTGCGCGAGCGATGAGTCCGCCTGCACCGCGAGGCCGGGGACGGCCCCTTGGCCATCCACGGGCAGATCATAGCAAAGCCGCGCTGGCTCGGAATGGAACGTGGCGTGAAATATTTCAGGAAAAGCCCGCAGCCCGTGGAACGTGCAGCACCACCAGGCGCGCGCACTCCAACCGTCAATGCCCTCGTCGGTCAACTTGTGGTGGCCAAAATCGCCGGTGTGGAATTGGTTGAAGAAGAACTCGTTGAACAGGGTTAACTCGGCGTTCTCGACATAGCGCGGGTTCCGCGTCTCAGCCCAAAGCCCCAGGTTCAACCTAAGCCAGTCAGCCTCCGAACAGCCTTCGTCGTTAGCGATGAGCGGTTTGAAAATCTCCGGCAAAGCCCCCTGCGGCAGCAGATTCCCCGAACTAAGGATCCCCTCCCATTCGGTTTCGACCTTTCGCAGCCATTGGACGTCGTGCGTGGCGCGGTAGAGCTCGAGCACGCCACGGAGAGCCGAGACAAATCCGTGGCTATGTTGCTTCGGATGGCGGTGCGTGTTGGCCGCGATCTGCTTGGCCAGATGTAAATACTTTTCGTCATGCGTGGCGCGGTTTAACTCCACCAAGCCCTCGGTGATTTGGGTCCAGCAGATATAGCCCACGGCCACCTGGTCGCCGCTGAATTGCTGCATGACGGCAGGGTCGTTAAAACGCGGCCCAAGGTTAACGAAACAATCGCCGAGTCGCCGGGCGCAGGCGAGCACTTCCGGCATCGGCTTCAGGCGATGGTATTCCAGCAGCCCGATCAACAGGCGGCCGTTGCCCCAAAGCAGCGCCATGTCGCTATTGGTCACATTGCCCGTGCTAAAGGGATCGCCAAAGTGTCCGTCCGCCCTTTGCAACGGCACGAGTTTGGCAGCGACTCGATCCAGTTCAGGAATCTCTTTCCCGCTGAACTGGGCCACAGCGGCCAGCGCGTCCAGATAACGGCCCGACACGTCGCCGCTAAACTCCGTAAACCGACGCACATGTTGCGGCACGGCATCGGCCAGGACGAAATCATCCGAATACACTGGCGGCCCGCCATGCAGCACTCGATCCAGCGACAGATCCATCCGACTCGTCAGCTCTCCGGCAAGCGCGCCTGTGGCCAGGCACAGGCCGATAAGGGCAAAGGTGATGGAGCGATTTTGTCTATTCATACGGTCATTGAGGTTAAAAGCGTCACGCTCAAGATTCATATCAGAATCCCCCCACCAAGCGTTAGCCTCCGGCTGGTTTATACTTAGCACACGGTTGCGTCGTTAAAGAGCAAACCATCGGTAATTCGGGTTCGATCCTGCCCTATCGGCCCAATTTACTTGCTTTTGGCGTGGTTTGAGGGTAGGGGTTGGTGTAACCTATGCTGGAATCTGCGACAAAGCACGTGGCTTGGAACCGGTACTTTCCGGATGCGCTTCGGATTGTGGCGGTTTTGGTAGAGGACCAGGAAGATTATCCACCGCATGATCACAAATTTGTCGAAGTGGTGGTGGTGTGCGGAGGCGAGGGCTTCCAGGAAACCGCTCTAGGGAAAAGTAAGATCTCGCGGGGCGACGTCACTGTCTTTCGGCCCGGCGCTTGGCATGCCTACACCGACTGTCAAAAGCTCCGGCTCTACGATTGCTGCTTCGATCCTGGAATCCTGGGCCGGGAATTGGGCTGGATGATTGACGATCCGTGGCTGGGCCGCTTGTTATGGAGCATCCCCCTGTCCCCCGCCCAGTATGGGACGGCTTTCCTGCATCTGCACAAATCTGAATTGAACCGTTGCCAGAACGTGCTCAAGGAACTTTGCTCCTTGAGCACGGCCGACAAGGCCAGTTATCGCGCCTACCAACTGGGACTGTTGATATTGTTGCTTAGCACCCTGGCGCGTGAACTGCCTGCAGAAGCGACCCGCAAACCAGGGAAGCCCAACCCATCGGTAGTAGCCGCGCTGAAGCTCATTGACGATAATCCGGAGCACCCCTGGACTTTGGACGCTCTGGCAGCCCGGGTGCATGTTTTGCCCGAGTATCTTGTTCGGGCGTTCGGAAACGTTGCCGGCCTGCCACCCATGGCTTATTTGCGAAGGCGCCGACTCGAACTGGCAACCACCTTGCTCGTCCGCTCGGGCCAATCGGTTGGCGAAGTTGGCAATCTCGTGGGTTGGCCGGACGCAAACTACTTCACGCGGCGGTTCCGCGCGGAATTCGGCCTGACACCTTCCGCTTACCGGACACGGTTTGCGAACGTGCCTGGGATCCCGGGAAACGGGAATTCCAAACCGCGCCACCTGGCTGGATGACCGGGTTTCATTTTCGGAAGCCGGTGCTACAAGGAAGCGGGTTCAGGGCGAGCGGCTGAGCGGCCCGCATTTCCTCCAAGCGGCGGCGAGTAATCGGATACTTCAGGAGGGGCATCAAAGATCCCAAGCACATGAAACCTCCGACCACAAAGGTCACGAAACCTAACCGCCAGATCGCCTGGGGACTTTGGTTCATTGCTTCCACGTCCTCCGCTACTCTGTAGCCGATTAGATGCAGGCCGAAGCCAGAGGTAAGCATGCCGATCGAACAGGCCAGCCGGTTGGCCAGGCTGAAGACCGACGCATAGGTGCCCTCCTTTTCCAGGCCCGTTTGCAGTCGATAAATCTCGGACAGATCGGCAATCATCGCCGTAGCGATCGGGATCATGATGCCGACGCCAAGCCAGTAACTGGCGTGAAAGACGACGAAGGTCCATAAGGCTAACGGAAAACTGGTTCCACCCATGTGTAAAATTGTCCCTGGCGGCACGAGCCCGGTGAGGAAGATCAGAGCCAGAGCGATGTTGGCCCCGGAGCCGATCAATCCGCCCACCAACACCGTGCCTTTCTTGTCAAATCGCCTCGTCAGTCTCACAGAGAAAAATGCGCCCACCGCCCACCCCACCATCGTAGTGGTGTGAGCGAGGGTCTTTTCATTGGCCGAGAACTTCATGAAATCGTCGTAAATGAATACTTGCAAGGCACTCACCCACATGCTGCCAATACCAATCACCAGCACAAAAGTAAAAACGCGGCGTATGTTGGGGTCAAACAGGATCTGCTTCATATTGAACATGAACTTCCTGGTCTCGCCGCCGTCGGCATTCCGGAGCGCGTGACGCGTATCCTTGCGCCCGCGAAATGTGCCAGCCACGACCAACAGGACGAAAAACAGCGTGGCCAGCGAGAATAGCATCCCCATCCGGAAATAATTCGCGGCCACAGTGGTCCCGCGGATGCCACCCCGATCCTGAAAAAAGAGCGACCACGCCATGGCTGGACCGGCGAGATTAGCCGCCATGTTAAATATTTGTCTTATGCTCTGGAGCCGGGAACGCCCCTGATAATCGGCGCACATTTCAAAGCCCAGCGCCATATAGGGAATGCAGAACAGGGTGAGCCCCGTCCGCAAGACCAGGTTGAGCAGCACTAGATACCAGAAGATTGACAACTGGCTGGTCCGAAACACCGCCGGCACGGCCCAAATCAGGTAAGAACAAGCGGCCATGAGCAAGCCACCGACAACCATATAGGGATGCCGCCTGCCCCAGTGGCTGCGGGTATTATCGCTGACATGCCCCATTACCGGTTCGGTAATCGCCTCCCAGACCACCGACATCGACATGGCGATGCCCGCCCAGGCAGGATCCAATCGCAGTGCCTTGGTGTAGTACAGCATCGCAAAAGCGAAAATGCTGTTCATCACCAATGAACTCGCGCACTCGCCCGACCCATAAATCAGCATCCGGAATAACGAGCATGACGTCGGTGTGGCAGCAGCCCGCGCCGTGGATTCCTGATTCACGCCTTCTTAGTAAGCTGGTGCGCATCCAATAGCGAGACCAATGAATCTGCGGATGATGACGAAGTCTGCTTGCATCGGCATCACTTTTCCTGAAGCATCGCCTCTCAGTGTTATGAACTTATCCGGTACCGCGGTCATGTTCCCGGCGAAAGCGGTCAGGATCTGGTAATGCGCCGGCAAACAAGTTAGTGAAAATTGTTTTCTAATTATGGACTCGTATCGGCCACATTTTCACTCTGCGATTCTTTTTTTGGGGTGTTTCAGTCTCGCTGTCCCCGCGCTCGGCGGTAAGGCATTAGACCCCGCCTGGGGTTCGGCGTGGAAAAAACAGATTCCGCAGTCCTCATCTTTCTACGACCTGGTGGGCCGGGGAGAGTCGTTTTCAACTTGCGATGGCACGCGGCAATTCAATCGGGGGATCAAACGCGATGACACCGTTCTGGTCACGGGTGATCGGGCGCGATTCGCCATGCTGCGCATCCTGCCCGAAGATACTGTAATGCCGGATTTTCAGAAATTCGGTGATGGGCGGGTTCAAATCACCTATCAAGGGCAGAAGCATTGGCTCGATTCGATGAAGGGGTGCAAAACAACTTTCTATCCCGGCGCGACGGAGTATCGGTGGGCGGCGACAACGATTCCGGGGCTTCAGGCGAATTTGCTGGTGACGCAGGCAGAGGACTGGGGATTGGTGGCGCGCCTTTCACTGATCAACACCTCGACCCAACCCCTGAAAGTCCAAGCCGACTGGATCTGGGGGGGCGGGGCGCGCATCACCCGGACCCTTCATGCGGAATATTTTCCTCCAGAACGCGACGACACCCCCGGGGACAGGGTTTCGCTGGGCGATACGAGCGCGACGCTCCAAAAGGACCAACTTCCTTATCTTGCCACCGTGGCCACCTATCCGCTGAAGCAGCCCGTCCTTTCGATATCGAGAGTTGTTTATTCTCACAGCCTCAACCTGAAGCCGGGAAAAGCCAAGTCGGTCTATCTTGTCGCCAGTCATTCCGATCCGAAAAATGGGGCTGACCACCGGGTGGTTGACGTCAAACCTGAGAAACTGATCAGCGAAAGCCGGAGGTATTATGAGATAATGTTGACACCCTATGCCATCTCAACTCCAAACCCTGTTCTCGATTCGGGCTTTTTCACCGGCATCGCGAATCTGGATTATGAATATACGGCCCCGGCCTGGCTGGAGGGGGTGCATTGGTGGGCCGCTTCGTTTCCCAACATTTCCCAGATAAATGCTGCGATGCTGCTGGGTCAGCAAGAGCGGGCGCGCAAAGCCCTCACCGCATTCGGGCTGGCTAAGGAGGCGGATTATGTCTTTTACACCGCTTCCGGCAAAGCCAGCGGTAGCGGTAGCGGGATTTATGATTATGATGCCTTCCCCTACCATCTTCGCGATGTGATGCAGTATTACGATTTTACCGGAGATCGCGCCCTGCTGGAGCGGTTTTGGCCCCGGCTGATGTCGGCCACTCAAAAAATGTGGAAATTGTATGCCGGGTCCGACAATTTGCTGCTCAAGTTCCACATGGGCTGTAATTGCCTGATGTATCAGGCGGATTGCCTGGGCCTGCCGGGCCTGGGCGCATCGCCGAGCCTGATTATGGCGGGCTTGCCTGAGCGGTTGGGCGATCTGGCCACGTCCCTGGGGAAAACAAACGACGCCCGATTGCTCAGGGATCGCACCGCGGCGATGTTCGAGGCGTTACAAGCGAAGTTGTGGAATCCGGCGATGGGTTATTTCTACAATCATGTTGATTTGCAGGGCGTGCCCCACACGACCCACTATTATTCCGATTTTGTCTGGCCGACTATCTATACCAGTCTTGATGTCAAGTATGGCTGGCAGAGCCTCTTTGCCATGAATCATGCCCTCTGGGTGAATCCCAAGGGGACGGAGCCGCCGCTCATGCGAGTTGGGGACCTGAAGCCCTCCATGTTTGGCGATGATAATGTCATGCCGTTCCAGATGGCGGAGGCCGCCCGCGCCTACTTCCGAATTGGGGATAAGGATCGCGGGACGAAACTGCTTGAATCGGTCGCCCTGGCCAGCACGGTATTCACCGAGGCGCCCGGCAATTTTCCCGAGCGAATGACCGATGCGGGGCGCGGTGACGCCAACTACATTTTTGGTCCTCCGACGGGCGCTTATCTCATGGCGTTGATTGATGGCCTTTTTGGTCTCGAGCTGACGGACGGCGGCAAAGCCATCGCATGGCGGCCGGGTTTCCCCGAATCGTGGGATAGCGCTCATTTGAAAGTTACCTATGCGGAACTGACGTATCAAGGCAAGACCAGAGCGGAGGTTCGGACGGATCGTTACGCGGTGAAAAGTTCCACGCCCAAGGGACTCAAGTTTTCGATTTTCCTCAAGCCCGCCAAGGTTTTGCAAGTGCGGGATAATGGGCGGCCAGTGAATTACACGCTAACGCCGGCGCTGGACACGATGCTCCTTGAATTTACGGAACCGGCTGCGGCTTCGCACACGGTTGAAATTCGAACCGCCCCCATCGTCATCAAAGTCACGGGGCCGTCGGTGGCGGGCGTGGGCCTTCCCGTGGCCTGGGATCTGGGCGCGAAGATAGAGAACGTCCTGGACCCCCAGCATGTTGTGAGCGGGCTGAAAGTGGACGGGAACGTTGTGAAAGGCGAAGCGGGGATGGTAACCGGTTGGCATCAGTTCTTCGTGGAGCTTGCCGATTGGCCGGTGATCAAGAACGTGGAGGTCGAGATTCGCCCGCGCTATGAGTTGGATTGCAGTCGGGCGGTGTACGATTCCGGGCAACGCACCCTTGAAATTGCGACTCGCGTCGCGTCTCCGGGGACTATTCCTGCGGAGGCCAAGCTGAGGCTGACTTTCATGAACCAGGAGGCAAACGTAAAACTGGATTGGCCGGGCGCGGGCGAAACGACCAGGACACTGGAGTTCACGAACATTCCCCTGCTGCCAGAGGGCGTGTATGCGGTCAACTGCGCAATCATGGATGGCGCGAGCGTTGTTTTTGAGAACACGAATAACGTAACGCTGGCCGGGCTGGACGCTGCGGCCGACATCGCCATGCGAAAACTGCGCGACGAACGCACGCAGCGAGTGGACCTTTCAAAAGCCTACAACACCGACACCATTCGCATCCAATCCCATTGGAACAATGGGACGAAGTATGTGGTGGATCGGGCGGCCTACGCCAAGGAAGGGGGACTGGTCAAGACCGTGGCAGGCGATTTCAACATTCCCATGACGGGACCTTACATGGCCATGGTGGAATGTGGCTCTTCCGACGCGGCGACCAGAGAGCTGCTGAAAACCGACAAGCCCGCGAGCATCACGATCCCCATCGGAAAGAGAGCACTGGGGCTGACCCTACTCTATGCCTGCGAGCATGAAAGCCGAAACACCTTTGAAAGGTTGGGGCATTTGCTACTCAAATACAAAGACGGGCATCAGATGGAAATCGCCCTCGTCTCGACCAAAAATGTGGATACTGTCATTGGACATTTCGCCAAAGAGACGATTCCATTGAAGGTTAAAATTGTGGACCAGGACGTTTGGATATCCTCGATCGATATCTTGAGGATTCCATGCGATCCGGCCCGAGTGCTGGAGTCGTTGCGGATTGAAGCCAATCTAGCCGACTTTGAACTCGGGCTAATTGGCGCGAACGTCATCGCGCCCGAGTGAGAAAAACGGAGTCGGGTTATTTGCCAGTTCCCCCGGGCGCGCTTCGTTGCGTTTCACCAGCTCAGACTGAACCAGAACGTGTCGCCCTTCTCAAAGTTGACATAAATGGTGCCGCCTTCGCGCCGTTCAATTTTGCCCGTGATGGGCTTGATCCTCACCCCCTTGGGCACAGCGATGGGCTTGAGGCCAGCCTGACCGGAGTGGATCATCAGGAAGCGACCGTCGGTGACGACCACCGAACCGTCATCGGTCCAGAGGTTAACGCCAGCACTCTTAAAAAGCCGCCCCAGCGCCGCCGCCGACACCCCCACCTCCCCCAGGTACAGGCTGCGCATTTTGCCCACCTGCTTGCTGGCCGAGGAGACGGCGCCATCGCCATGGTAGTGGCCCAGCGGTTCGGCGGTCTTGTCCGCCACCACGAAGCGCGGTTTGAAATTCATTGAACCCAGACTTTCCCCCGCCAGCATGCCTGCGCCTTGGCTGGTCGCCGGCCCGTCATCGGCGGCGATCTTGATGCCGGTGAGCGCTTCCATCCGCAACGGGTCCGGCCCATTGGGGCCGAGGTAGCCCGCCGCGTAGTTCCAGATAGCGGTTGCCCCTTCACGCTCCAGTCGCCCGCGAATGGCCTTGATCTGCGCATCCGACAACTGGAAGGCATTGGGGAAGAGGTGAACCTTGCACGGTGGGACGACTCCACTGATAAAATCATCGAGCAGATAATACCCGATGGCCGTGCCGGAGAGATCGCATTGGTTGCGCAACATACCCAGCGACCGCGAGAACATATCCCAATCGCTGCGAACCGAGAGCCGCGAGCGCTCATCCACGATTACAGCCACCTCTGGACGATATGGGTTGGGCCGATCGTAAATGTTCTGGTAGATTTTCTTGCGCTCTTCGAGCATCTGCCAAAGAGCCGGATGCTGGAACGCGCCTGCGCCTGGCAGATCACACCACCAGATTCCGGCCCGGTGCGCAAACGTCATCCCCAGGTTCCGCTCCAGCATCGCTTGCGTGTCGTGGAGGTCCCTCGCCAGCTTGTCATAAGGCTGGGGCGTGATCGGCGGCTGGAACCATGCCCGGTACCACGCGGGGGCGTCTTTTAGTTCAATGAACGCCGTCCGCGTATCGTCCTCGCTGAGCCAGAGCTTGCCGCGGGCGCTGATGGAATCAACGGGCGACATGAATCCGGCCGGCTCGCCGAGTTGGCGGACCGCATACGAAACCGGACTCATGAGGACGTCAACCTCGGGGCAGGACAAGACTTTATCCAACGCATAATGGCCGCTGAAACTGCCCCCGATTTCAAAGACATAGCCTTGGCAAAACATGTTGAGTTTCCGGCCACCCGAAGCCTGCTTGACCGTCCGGGCCCAATCAATCACCCGACTGGCCACCAAGTCACTATAATAATCGGAATAATCAACC
Organism: Verrucomicrobiota bacterium; assembly: GCA_037130375.1. Classification (GTDB taxonomy): domain Bacteria; phylum Verrucomicrobiota; class Verrucomicrobiia; order Limisphaerales; family UBA8199; genus JAPLUA01. Next base: position 15,683 of record JBAXTC010000002.1, read on the forward strand.
CAGTCCTGTTCCCCAGGAATGTTGTAGAAGACCTTGATCGGACTGCCATCGCCTGTGCTGCGCATCGGGAAGCGTCCTTTTTCCGGCCGGGGAATTCCAGCCTGCGCCAGCGTGGCCTTGGGGTTGCCCCAGGCCTTGCCCAGCACGCCGTCCGTCTTATATTTTCCCGCCAGCCACTTGCGGAAAAGCCGCTGGCTGGCCAGGCTGTAGTCCGGTCCTTTTTCGGTGTAACCCGGGGGGAACATTTCAAATTCCGGCCCGCCCAGGTGATAACCCAGCATCCGGTTGGCGAAACGGCCGGACTCGAAATGGCTGACGATGCGCGTCGTCTCTTCGCGGAACGAGCGCGCAAAATAGTCCGAAGCGATCGAGATGTGCGGCGCTATAGTCGTCCCGTCGTCGAAGACCATCATCTCGTCGGGGGCAATAGCTTTCCAATCCTTCCACTGAGGAGTGGGCCAGGGGAAGGCGCGCAGGAAGAAGACCGCCTGCGGATCAACTTGAATGAAGGTATCGAGATACTTTTCTGCCGCCGTGAAGTCTATGTTGGTCCCATCGGACGCGCGCGGAAAATGGATCAGTAGGCCATAAATATGTATGCCCGCCTGGACGGCCAGCTTGACTTGAGGATCCTGGTGAAGCTTCAGGTAGTTCGTTGACGTTTCGATATTGAACCAGAAAATGATCGGCAGGACTGGCTGCTCGTTGATCAGCATCCGGGGCATGCCGCCCTGGTTGTCAATCCGCGCTTGGGAAATGCCCACGAACGGTGTGGCGGCGGCCAGGGCCACTAGCCTCAGCCCGAACGTGGCCATCATCAAAACTGTAGCGAGCAATGAATTGCGCATCTGATCTCCATCATTTCCAGAAAGCATGAGTCAGTCACGTCAATACCACGCCGATGACGGTCAGACATTTTCCGAAGCTCACAGACCCAAACCTTCGTGCGGCTGGGATACCACACGGGCGCACTGGTCGGGTCGGGTTGTAGGGGAGCGGGATCAGCGCACCCGAAGGCAAGCGCTCCGCAAAGAACCAATTTATATGGCCAATCGCATACCAATGCCGAGCCGTGGGATTTATTTTGCTGGGGTTTTTCCGCTGGCTGCTTGTTTGTCCTTAAATGTCTCCCCGAAGAAAGAGAGTTGGTAGCTGACGGCCACCTTCCAGTAAGGGTCGTCGTGGTGGCCTGGGCGTTCGACATACACGTGCGGAATATCCATTGCCAGCAGCTTTTTATGCAGCGCGCGATTGACATCGACGAAAAGGTCTTTTGTCCCGACATCCATGTAGATGGTCACCTCACCGGGTTTTAGACCGTCCAGGTTATTGAGCACGACATGCTCGTCCCAGCGCTTTGGAAATTGATCGATCGGGCCAAGTGCTTGCTTGATGTCCCAGTTCTCCGGAAACGGCCGAAAGTCCACACCACCGCTCAGACTGCCGACGGAGCCGAAGACATCTTTGTGGCGCAAACCGATGAACAGCCCGCCATGTCCACCCATGCTGCCGCCGGTGATAGCCCTGGCCCAAGGGAACGGGATGGTCCGATAATGCTTGTCAGAAAAGTGGACAAACTCTCTGGCGATAAAGGTCTCATACTTGCGCGCTGGCTGGGCGGGGCTGTCGAAATACCAGGAATTGTAACCTCCATCGGGCAAGAAAATGATCATTTGTTGATTATCGGCAGCGGTGTGAAACACGTTGGTAAGAAGATCGAGTGTTTGGCGGGGGCTGCTCGAATAGCCGTGGAGCAAATAAACTGCCGGATAAGAAGCCCCGGTGCTAAAGTAAGACTCGGGCAAGATGACGATGCCGGGGATTTGCTTATCCATCGATGGACTGGGTATGGTTATGTCTTGTACCCGAGCCGAGTGAGCCACGTTGGTCACGATGAGGGCGAGCGCGTAAAGGAGAATAGCTGTTCGTTGCATCATTCAGGCAGTTATCCGTATAAAGATGTGGATGAAGTCATAACAAGAGATCACCAGCGCCGCAACGAGTCCTCGGTTGTTTCTTCCACGCGGGCATTGACGCGCTCGGTGAAGCCGGGGCGGAGTTTTGTGCCCAGGCCGGGCTTGGCCGGCACCGCGATGTGGCCTTCGCTCACCGGAATGCGATCGGTCACCACGTCGTTATACCAACCGTCGAGATAACCCCGGACTGTCTCCATGATGAGCGCATTGGGAATGTGCAGCATGAAATGCACGGCGGCCCAGAGCGCTACCGGCCCAATCGTGTCGTGGCAAGTCACTGGCAAGTAATACGTGTCCGCGAGGCTGGCGATCTTGCGGCCTTCCGTTAAGCCGCCGCCCCAGGACAAATCGGGCATGATAATGTCTGCCGCAGCTTGCTCGATCCAGGGACGGAAGCCAAATCGGGTAAACACGCGCTCGCTTTGGCAGAGCGGGATTTTAGTCGCCTGCTTGAGGCGCACATAGGCTTCGGGATTATCTGGCGGCATGATCTCTTCCAGCCACATAATGTCGTAAGGTTCCAGCGCCCGGGCGATGCGGGTGGCTGTCGGCAAATCCCATCGCGCGTGGCCCTCGATAGCGATACTCATCTGATCCCCAACCGCCTGGCGGATGGATTCCACCACCGCGATCCCGCGCTTCAGCTCCTCAAGGGCAATCGAATGGCTGAGCACGCCTGCCGCCGTCGTTGCGCCCCAAATGACCACCGGCTCGCGCGGCTTGTCCGGTCCCCCCAGAGACCTTCCAAACTGATCGAATGGCCAAATCTTCATCGCGCGAATGTCCTGCCGCAGCAAGTCCCTGGCGAGTTCACCGGCCTGGCCTTTCATTACCAGTTCCATGTCGGTGTATTTCCCGAAGCTCACGCAGGTGTTATAGATAGGGATGCGGTCGCGACTGCGTCCGCCGAGCAGGTTGTAAATTGGCTGGCCGAGGTGCTGGCCTGCAAGGTCCCAAAGCGCCAAATCCAGCGCCGAGAGCGCCCGCATTTCCGCCCCGGCAAACCCGCAAAAGTTTACCAGTGAAAATAAATTGTTCCAATGGCTTTCGAGATTAAGCGGGTCGCGCCCGATGAGCAGCGGGGCAAAAGCTCCATGAACGACGGCCGCTACCGCACGCGGCAAATAATAGGTCTCTCCCAGCCCGACCAAGCCGTCATCGGTATAGATGCGGACCCACAAATTGTTGGGCAGAACCTGGCGAGCGCTCGGATTGATTTTGCGCCACTCAGCTTCCGGCAGCGCCTCGAACCAGATGGTCTCGATTTTTGTGATTTGCATATCGTAAAGACTCAGACGTGACGCTTAGCGTGGTCATGGGGGATACCGGCGTTGGTCCAGGTCAGGACATGCTGAATGCGGTCTGTGTCGAGGGTGGTGTCACTTTCTACCCGCGCCCATGACGGCAATAGTGCTGATGCTGGCTGTCCGTGGTGGATAAACGAGAATGGCGGGATGTTTGTGGCAGTCAGAAGATTGCGTTCCGCCCAATCGCGCTCTTGCGCCATTTCGCCAGTTGAAACCGTGACGGCGGCGGGTGCCGTCGCCGCTGTCAACGCTCCCAAAATCATGGCCTTCTCACGGACTTAGGACTACCGTGCAATGTTGTTGCAACCACGCGACATCCACGCTGTTCGGGGAGGCGAGGTACGTCAGAACCTGCGTGGTTCCGGATGGAACGGCGGTGCGCGAATCGCGCCATTTATGGATTTCAGAATGTCCATCCATAAAACAAACGCCACAGGCATTATTGTGCCGGCTTGCGGGGATATTGGCCCACATAGCCCTTGGACCGGTGTCTATCATGTCCACCCCGAACGCGCCATCGTCTATGCTATCCTCGCGCTCGTCAATAAATGTGAATATGTCCGAAGGTCTTGCGACATCAGACATCTTGCGGAAATTCTGGAACTTGACATCCGGAGCATAAATCCAACTGTCAGGGCAATTCAACTTTTGATTGGCGGCATAGCTTCGCACACGTTCAATTGTGGCGCCTCCCATTAGTGCAGTGCTACGGTCGGCGGGGCATTTGTAAACCGCGATGCTGTTCAGATAAGGATACAACTTCCCGGCGGGCCACTTGAGATTGGTGGTGTTGGTATTGTCCCTGACGTTAGCCGTGCCGAGTACCATCCACCCCTGAACCCAGCCGCCGGGTTGACTCAGCCAGGCACAGGGTATAATCTGATTATTGTTATCGTTGGCGTACATGATCCCCGCAAGGCTGAGTTGTCGGAGGTTGTTCGCACACGCAGTCCTTTGCGCCGCTATTTTCGCCTTGGTCAGCGCTGGTAAAAGCAACGCCGCAAGAATTGCGATGATGGCGATGACCACCAACAGTTCAATTAGAGTGAAAGCGCGCATCACAATGCCGTTGCCTTCGCTCGTTGATAGACTTTGATATTTCATATTGCGTCAATCTGATCGCTTCTCTCTCTGTTCCTTCGTCCGCAGGCACATATCTTTCGAAGACGCCGTTTTTGGCAGAGGTCACTGACAACTATCGCACCGGAGTCGCTACGGCAGCTTGCATGCGACGCAAGTCTTTGCTATTCGGGGTGGGTGTAAAATAAACGTGGAGATGTCCGGTGCTCGGTTCGAGCCAATGCCAGTACTCGGCGTGGCCATCAGCAAATGCCAGGGTGCAGCCATAGTCGTGAATCACAGTAGGCCAGTTGCCCCACGACTGACGTTCTGCGGGCGTTCCCCACATGCCGTCGTCAATGCTGGCACCGGCTTCGTGAATAAACGTCAAGGCTTGAATGGGCGATGGATGTAAAATGTCCGTGTCCTTATGGTTGACGCGATAATGGTTCGGTGAAAAATCCCATTGCGCTTGATAATCGGGTCTGCCGTTCATCGACGCGTTCAAAGAGTAGCTGCGGACCCGCAAGTCCCTACCGCCCGTAGCCCCGCGTATCGGTTCGTTAGGAATCGTGCTGCGGTCCAAGGGACAGCGGTAGATACCCAAGGATTTGTTATAGGGAAAAAGAAAGCCGGTTTTAATGAAATTGCTATTGGTTGCCTGGTCGTTCATCACCATGCTTCCCAGAATCCACGAGTTTTGGAGGTCGCTTCCAAGGACTTCCTGAGCGATGTCGTTGCCAACCAACCGGCCATTGTTATCGCCGTAATACATTATCCAGCACACGTCCATTTGCTTTAGGTTGTTGAGACAACTTATCCGCAGGGCTTTCTGCTTGGCGTTGGAAAGTGCCGGCAGCAGGAGGGCGGCGAGAATTGCGATGATGGCGATTACGACCAGCAGCTCGATTAGCGTAAAGGCGCGACTCGCAACGCCTTTGGTTTCAGATCTCGACAGCTTCCGTATTGTCATGCGAACTCCCGAGGGTTGGTTAACACCTTCAAAGTTATTACTCTACAAAATGTGTCCTGCATCGCGAAGCTCAGAGAACTCCGCGATGCAGGTGTGGGCATTTCAAATAATCAACCCTGATTACTCACGAATGCGATAATACTTTTGGACACCCGTCGGGGTTATGGTCCACGGACTGCTGGCCCCGACTACGTCAGCGTAGGCTCCGGCCGCATTTGTGGCAGACTGCAAAATGCCGCTGCCAGACCAAGTGAGGGTCAGGCTGCCACCTGAGTACGTCGCCGTGATCGGCAGGAGGATGGCAGCGCTTTCGGTCGGGCCAATTCCCGCCGGGGTATATGCGGGATTGCCTGACAGCACCAGCTTGTCAAAGACGAACCCGTCTTCCCGCATCCATACGTTGATGATGTGAGCGCCGCTTGTTGGGACCGTGAACGTAGCACCCGTCGGCGTCGGGGTCGAGCCCCAAGCGTAACCAGCCGCTTGTGGCCATTGGCCATTCTCGCGGAAAGCTACAACGCCGTCCAACCCCAAATTAATGGAGTCACTTGCGCCCCCAGCATCGCTATCCCCTGAGCCGCGCACCCAGACAGTGAATGTGCCGCTTGTGGCGAAATAAACGCGGTAGTCCAGCTCCGGGATGCCGACCGGCATGTCGCCGGGATTGTAACTATAGGATGTGCCGGAGTTCGGGAGGGCAACCATGCAGCCGGTGCCAGAGAAGTTCGTGTTGACCGACGTGGGCAACAGGAAAGGTGAGCTGGTGGTGAAGGTCCAACTTTGGCCGGCTCCCGGCGTGTTCAGGGTATAATTCTCAGCCTCAAGAACCAAAAGGTTGTTGGCGCTTGAATCCTGGAGCCGGGCCACGTCGCTAGGCACGGCAATCGTGACAGGGGTGGTCGCGGCATTACCCGCCCAATCGGTGACGCCGGTGGCGGTTAACGTATAGGTTGGCCCCCAGTTAATCGGGGAGGTGGTGAGGCGCACAGTTGTCGCATTAACCACCGTGGCAGCACTGACTGTCACACCATGATTAATGGCATACTTCGATGCATTTGCCGCCGTACCTGGGGTGACGGCACTCGAAAACACGACCGTCACCTCTGTGTTCTGATTAATGCTGACCGTGGCAGAAACCAGCCCGGGTCCGCTTGCCGCCGGCGTGAAATACTTGCTGATCAAGTAATTTTGAACCGCAGTATCTTGAGCAGGTGACACACTGGTATAAACCAGGATTTCCGAGATGTCGCCAACAAGGTTTTGGGTGCCGCCTGGGAAGAGCGCCCCAATCATAAAGCCGCGAGCGGTAGTATAATCAATAGCCTTCGTGTTCGGAAGAATCCCGACTTGAACGGTATTAAGAGCCAGAGTCTGGTCTCCAGGATTCGCAAACGCGGCCACGATCAAAGTTGGCACCCGGTTGCCCAGGACGGGACTCGGGTCGATGGGGTAATACGAATTTCCGACGCCGCCTGCCCCTCCCCCCCACGTGGCCCATTTTAATGCTCCTGCGCGGGAGTCGCTGCCTCCCAAGACATAGCCTTCCCAGTTACCGATAAAGTCATCTGATTGTTTCGCGGCGTCCAAGTCACCGACGAGATAAATGGTAATATTTTGCAGATTAAAGGCAGCCGTGCCAGCAACTAGCAGACCGCATGTGCCATCGAAACTAAGCACCGAGTGCATGGCGTTCGGACAAGCCACTTGCCCGACTTTCACGTTTCCAAAAGACGGAAAGGCGGAGTGGGTCATGCTCGGGTCGGATTGGTCATCCCATTGATAAACGCCAATGCTGTCGGACATAACGTTCGTATCGGCTGCCAGCCACAAAAGCCGATTCGCTGAAGGAGGCGTACTCACTATGCCAGGGATCGGTATGGTGGCTTTTGCGTCTGTCGCAACATTCCCATACCTGTCTTGAACGCCGTTCACGGTGAGAGTGCTCGGCGCGGTGGTTATCGGAGTGGTGCTCAAAACAACCGAGGTAACGAAATTCGTGCCCTCTGCCGCTGTTGCGCCATTGACGGTGACGCCATTATTGATGCTGTAGTTGGCAATAGTGGTGGCGGTGGACGCGCTCACCAGCCCAGAAAAGACTACGGTCAACTTCGTCGAATCAGCATAATCCCGCAAGGCTGACAGCACCGTGGGTTTATTGGTTGGGACAATCACCGTTAAAACGGCACCGAGGCTGTTCGTGAAGCCAACACTGTTGCTCACTTTAACGCTATAAACGCCCGAATCACCCCCTGTCGCGCTCGCTATGGTATAAGTCGGAGAATCAGGCGCGCCAACAATCGGTGTGCCCGGTGTGCCTTTCAGCCACTGATACGAAAACGGAGGTGTTCCGTCGGCAAGCACCGAGAAACTGACGGGCGAAAAGACCGGCACGCTCGTGCCCTGCGGCTGGGTCGTGATCACCGGAGGTCCGGCGTTGAGGAAATATTTGGTCAGCAGGTAAGCTTCGGTGGCCGCCAGTTCACTACCGGAGAGCGTACGGTTGTACATTACCACTTCCGCAAGGTCGCCGGCGAATCGCTCAGACGCGCCACCGAGGCCCAACACGTTATCGGGAGGAGTGGCTCCCTGCGTATGGCAACAAATTGTGAACGGTTCACCTACCAAACCACCGCCGCGACCCACTCCTGTCATGGAATAGTTTGCCCAGCCGCCCGTGGAACGGAAATATTCCCGGAAGGACAAGGTGCCCCCGGCAGTGACATTCATTTCAATAATTGACCATTCGGGAGCTGTCGGTATGGGATTTCCGAGGTTGAACACCACCGGCGAGACGTACGTAACAAACATATAGCTCGGGACAGCTTCCCATTCGCCCAATTCATAGGGACATGCAGCCCCGCGTTTGGCAACAATACACGGAGCTCCCCCCACACCGTGAACGGCGTTGTTCTGGAAAACGACGATAATGGTGATGTCGTGTGTCGGATCAATCAGTGTGGGGTCGTTTGCATCCAGATTGTTCGTCTGCCAAAGGCGATCGGCCAAATGGCCATTTGGGGGAGGGATCGAGGGATCGTTGGCCTGGCGGAAATGAACGGCATTGAACGTGAGACCGTTATTGTTCGCGACAATCAACTGTGGCGTATGGTTCTCCGGGTCATTGGCGGTATCGACCGTGGGCAGCGGGGGAACGGTCAAAACTGTTCCATTCGTGGAGCTGTCCGCCCAAACGGGGACGGTCGAGCCGGACAAGGTGTCGCCCTTAAGCCATAGCTTCAGCGTAGGATCATTTGTATTGATCTGCGCATAAGCCGCGCAGCTAATCAGAATAAACAGGGCTTGGAGGCCAAGCCATTTCATGGCCCGGCCATTGAAATACAGAAGTGGTGATGTTATCATGATATTTGTTTTTGTGTTATTCGTTTTGGATTTAGTTTGCTACTCACAGGTTCAGCCGGCGGCGAAGCTGGCTTTCGGTACAAATACAATGCTTGCCTTTCGGTAATCATAAGTATTGCTTTCAATCATAAATATAGCACTGTTCACGAATCGTCACCTCCTTTTTTCGACGTAAAGAATCCTCTTTTTAGATCATCTGGAAAGTTTGCGCATGGAGGGGCGGGGCGGGGAAATGAAGAATGAGGAACGGTGGTTGGCAAGGGCAGGGGACAGCAGGGGAGATTTAGGGGGAAAAGCAACACAACGCGAGCCGATGAATGGTCGGGTGGAGCGGAGGCGCGACATGATTAGGCCAATGGCTTCCAATGGTTCTGCCCTTTCGAGGATCGTGGCAAACCGTCATAGCCATGGTTTCAAGGCAGGAATTGGTCATGCGAGGTGTAACCGAAAGTAAGCCGTGCAAAACTCATCTCAACGACCGGTAGGCAATCACCGCGGCCGAAGGTTTTTCTTTGAGCGTCACCGTTAAGCCTTGCTGCATCAACTCCCGGCCTGTGCGGACTTCCTTGCCGCCGTCAAAGTTCTCCACCTCGAATCGCGCCTTTGATTCCAAGCCGCGCAGCTTGAAGTTCATGCTCTGCTCGCCGCTGTCCGGACGGCGGAATACCTGCACCACGCCCTCGCCCAAATCCGGCCGATCGAACTGCCACGCCAGCCACACGTCATCCTTAAGGCTGTATGGCGTGAGCGGGTAGAAATCTCCGAGCATGAGGTGCGCGACCCGGCTGCATTCGTCGTAGGCCTGCTGTGCGCCGGAAACGGTGGGACCGTCCCACGGGGTCATGGAGGGAGCGTAATAACTGCGGGTCATAAAGGGCTCGGCGAAAAAGCCGGCGTTGCCGTAGTAGGGCAGCCAAGCCGCCAGAGCAAGCGTCTGGCTTTGGGTCGCCAGCGCGTTGGTTCGCGTCTTCGAGACGAAGTCCGTCCGGCAAAGCGGCACCGCTCGGCGCATGGACTCAAGGTCGTTGCGCCGTCCGCCTGACGCGCAGGAATCGATGAATAGGCCCGGATGACGCAGGCGCAACTGGTCCCAAAACGCAAGATGCCCCTGGACGTAAAGGTTCTCGGTCATGCCTTGGCGGTCAGAGACGTCGTGCTTGCGGCAGGCCGGCAGTGGTCCGCCCCCATTCATGTCCTCGCGATACCAGTCGATTCCTTCGGACCGAATCATCCCACTGACATGGTTGATGAGCCACTGCAGCGCTTCGGGGTTGCCCAGGTTCAGCAACGCACCGTGCGAGGTGCCGGGCAGCAGCCAGTCCGGGCGGTCCCGCGCGAGCCAGGAGTTGGTGTCCCCGACGCGTTCAGGTTCAAACCACAGAATGAATTGTTTGCCATTGGCATGGAGCTTTTCGGTAAACTCACTGAATCCGTTCGGCAGACGGACCGGATCAGGGATCCAAGTCCCGGTGTTCAGCCAGCGGTCGCTCCCGGCGTAGGTTCCGTTGTCGCAAGGGTACCAACCGGCATCGACCCACAAGGCGGTGAGTTTGGATCCGGGCGCGGCGATGATTTCCGTCACGGCCCGGCAGTTGACCTCTGACTGCTCCGCCAGCGGGGAGGGGCAAGTGGAAATCATCGGCGGCGGCAATTTCCCCCTTGCACGCGGCATGTTGTGCGCCACGAACCAACGCCGCCAGAGATTCTGTGCCTGCACCAAGTCGTCTCCTGAATAAAACACCATCGCGATCAACGGCGTGCGGATCTCTTCCCCGGGCTTGAGCGAAAGATGCGTGGTCTGCTGGCCGGCGACGATTCTCAAACTGTTCGCGTCCCCGCGCTTAAATGAACTGGCCCATTGACCCGGCCAGCCAATCGCCAGGATCAAACCCCCTCCCGGCATCTGGAGATTGTAATAAGGCCAACCCCGCGGCCCGTCGCAGGATTTTCCCGATGCATCCGGGGGGCCAAACTTCTGCTCCAAACCTGGAGTCAAAGACACCTGGTAGGGTTCGTAGCTGTCCATGGCGCAGAAATCGCCTTTGTTGCAGTGCAACAGAAACTCGCCATTGCCGGACTTTTCAAAACGCGTGTCCAAACCCTGAATCTCTTTCAGGATCAGGGTGTCCTTAATTCCGGTGTTCCGAAAGTAAACGATCCACTCCACAGCCGGATAGTCCGTGTACTCTACCGATTCGCAGCGCACCACCATGCCTGTCGCGGGATCGCTCCAAGTCATGCTGCGCTCGGTACGGCCAGCCCCCGGGTTTCTGCTGCGAACTCTCAATTTCCACTGGCTCAGCAGTTCCCCGGAATCCCGACCGCCGTAGATGAACGAAAAGGGAAGGACAGGTTTTTCTCCAAGAATATGTTGTTGCGACCATCGATCCCGCTCCTGGACGGCCGCCGGCGTTACGAGTTCGGAATCGGCAGTAAGCGTCTCGCGAAACAAAAAAAACGCCACGACCGAGGACCACACCACGCCCGTGAGTCGCAGTTTTCGGCGCATACAAGGGCCGCCCATGCTGGCAACCCCCATAAAATCACTCAGACGAGTTTTGCATTTGGCAGCTTTCATATCTTCATGGGTTGAAGGAATGGCGCTTGAGATTACTCGCAGGCTTAAAATCTCACTTCAGTTTCCGGTACATTATAAGTGTGGCTTCGGGTTGAGACTTCAGAGACACGGCCAGGCCTTCTGTGCTCAAAGCCTTTCCGGTCATTTCCATCGGTTTGGATGTATCAACATTCGTGAGCTCATAACGGGCGGTTTCATCCAGACCCCGCAGCGCGAATCTCATTTCGGTTACACCGCACTTGGGCCGGCGGAAAACTTGAATCATGCCCAGACCCGCTTCCGGTCGATCGAATTGCCAAGCCATCCACACGTCATTGTCCGTGCGATAAGTGGTCAGGGGATAGAAGTCCCCGTAGTAATTGTCCGCAGCCTGGCGCCACTGGGCGGTAAGCCGGCGCAGAAGGTCGTAATCGAGGTCCTTGCGGCGCACATCCCACACACAAGAGATGGCTGGAGCCATTTGACTGCGGAAGTTGTAGTGGTCGAGCGCATTCACACCCGTGCCAAAAAACGGTATCCAATAGGACATGCCATAGGTCATGTTTTGCATGCCGCTTGCCTCGTAGGCGTAATCGCTGCGCCAGAGCGGCACCGCGCGCCGCAACAACTCAAGTTCGTTCCGCCCTCCGCCCCCGCAGCAGATATCGATGCGCAGGCCTGGATGCCGATGGCGCAATTCATCCAGGAATTCCAACAGACCTTGTATGTGCCGGATTTCGAGCATCCCTACCCGATCCGGGGTGTCGTTGCTGCGCCACACCGGGTAGGGCGGATCGCCGTCCATGCGGAACAGGTCCACTCCCTGCTCAGTGATCACCTTATCGTAGAACTCGAGCGCCCAGGCGCGGGCCTTTGGATCCGCGAAATTAAACATCGGTTTCCGCCCCTCGGGCTGCATGTGTTGCGCAGCCCAGTCCTCCAGTGATCGAGCCCCGCGTTCGAGGAAAAACTCGGGGTGCTGTTCGTAAGTCCAGGATTCCGGGACCGCCCATTCCGGGGCGAACCAAAGAATTGCTTTGCCGCCTTTCGACCGCGCATAGTCGGTCACCGGCCGCAATCCGCGCGGGAACTTTTTCGGGTCGGGCTTCCAACTGCCCAGCGCGCCCCAAAAGCCGTTGAACTTTTCCGCCACTTCGTACCAGCCGGCATCCATCCACCAGTAGTCGAACCGGATGTTTTCCTGGACATAGCGGTCGATGAACTCGATTTGATTCCGCTCGTTGGCTTCTCCCATTTCGATGTGCTGGGAGGCGCTGCTGGCGGCTAATTGCGGCGGTGGCAGTTTGCCTTCCGCCCTTGGCAAGTTGTGCGCAATCATCCAACGCCGCCACAGGTTCTGGCTGCGGGTCGTATCGCCCTTCGCGAACATCATCGCGATGAGCGGAGTGCGGATTTCCTCTCCGCGCAACAACCGGAGATGAACAAATTCCTGCCCAGCCTCGATCGACAAGCCGTTGCCCTGGTCGCGTCTAAGCCATGCTTTCCATTGCCCGGGCCATCCGATCGCCAGCATCACGCCGCCGCCGGGCGCGTCCATGTGAAAGAACGGAAGGTCGCCCCCGGCCGGCAAGCCGTCTACCGCCGCCAGGATCTTTTGGGTTCCGGGGCCAAGCCGTGTTTCCAACGGCCCATACTGTGTCGGGGCCATCATCACCAGGCCCGAGTGACCTGCGCCATTGGCATGGCGCAGGTTGAACTCGCCGTCGCCATTGCGCTCCCACCGGATGTCCAGAGGGCGCACCAATTCCAGGATCGGCAGGCTCTTGTCGCTCGTGTTTTTCAAGTAGAGCACCCATTCCACGACGGGGAAATCGGCATATTCAATTCCAACGCAACGAGCGTCGAGTCCGCTCGCTGGATCTCGAAAGCTGCGCGTGTGTTCGGTGCGGTTTTCGTCCAGCTTTCGGCTGACGCATTTCTGCTCCCAGGATTTGAGTAGGTCAGTAGAAGGCCGCCCGCCGTAAACGAAAGAAAAAGGCACTTCCGCGGAGAAAGGAGAACGGAGTGGCCCGACCGGCAGTTCGTCGAGCCAGATCACTTTTTCGTCCGCCATCATGACCCGGGCTTCAGCCCAGTCGGCTTGGTTGAAGTTGATCCGCTGGACCATGCCTCCGCCGGCATCGATCAGCCGAAGGGTGAACTCGCTCGCACCTTTGAGGTCAACTTTCACGGGGATCGCCGCCATGCCTTCCAGCAAGGTTTCCGAGCGGTAAACTTCCTCTCCCGCAACTTCCAGAATCCCGACTGCGCGCCCACGCCCAGCGTTTGAGGGATAGGCCATCACTCGATTGCTATCGACGCCAAGCTTGGCTTCGAAGGAACGGGCGGGACGGCCAAGGCGCACGACCACCCTGACTTCCGAAGGACAGTGCAGGCCGCGCTCGTAACGCTTGTCCGCGATGAGCAACTCGCAAGTGGTTAGCGGGTAAAGTCCGTAGCCCTGGATCGTTACCTTGTTTTTCTCCAATGGCCCGGCACTCAAGTAAACCATCAGGCAGGGTTCGGAGGCGGGCGGCTCACCTTGCCCTTGGAATTTTGCGGCCACCCACCGGCGTGCCTCGGACATTTCGCCCGCGCTGGCAAAGGGAGCGGAGTGCGCCCGCAGCCAGAGCAGCAAAACCGTGAGAACGAAGGAAGCTCTAACCTGCATATTTCATACTGTTTCTAGCCGGCCCCCCACGAACACCAATAGCGGCGGGGCTCCGAGGCGGTTTTTCGACATCCGTTTATTTCAACACACTGTCGGAAGCCACTTTTTGGTTTGTGCATGAAACACCTGTAAACATTGAGTTTAATCGGTTTTGGCACCAAGTGTGAAATATCCGGGCTAAGGAGGGCATTGGCGTACAGCGAGGGATGCACCCCGTCGTAAGCCAGCGCGGTGGAACCCTGCGCGACGCGGAATTGCGCTTCCAAGGGTGCAAGATCAGTGTCTGGCTACCAGTAGAAACCGAAGGCACCCCCAAAGAACTGCTTGGCCTTGTCCAACCCTGTCACGGCGTTGGTGTATTGTCTCCAACTCATTCCCTCAGAATGTCCGTCCATGAAGGCGAGATTGCCAACGTCGCCGTGGTACTTTGTTCCGAGATGATCCGTACCTTCTGGATTCTCGGCCAGGAAGAGGGTCATCCCATTGTCGTACTGCGAGTTGTCCGGTTCGAAGACCAGTAAAGTTCGCGATGGCGAACTGCGGAGCGAGCTCAACTTTAGGTCGAGAAGCGTCTGGTTTCCAGGCGCCGGAGGGTAAATAGACATCGCGGCCTGGCCATTGATCGTGTAACTCCAAGAAGGATACGTTAGGGGAGGTGCCGTGATATTGAAGCCCCAGAATCTGAGATTAGGTTGTCCGTCGGGAAGCAATGGCTTGCGCATAGCGTAAGTGGGGCAACGAAATACGCCAACGGACTTCCCCACATAGCTCCACAGCAGACCGGTGGCAAGGTCCCCTTGTTTTTCCGCGCCCTGGAGACGCCGGTCGGCTGGCCAGGCATAATCGGGATCGTGAAACTCCCAACCCCAGCCGGGGATATAGTCCTTGTAATCATTGGCATACATCATGAACCCAAGGCCAATTTGCTTCAAGTTGCTACGGCAGCCTATGGATTGTGCTTTCGCCTTGGCCTTGCTCAAGGCGGGCAAAAGCAGCGCCGCCAGAATCGCGATGATCGCGATTACCACCAGCAGTTCAATGAGAGTGAAGGCTCTTTTTCCCTGTTTCCAGAATGCTGTTTCGATCATGAGGGAACAATCTTCGAAGTGGGACATTTCCACGACTCTTGTCTTACATTGAATAGGCGATTCGACCTGCCAACCGATTAGTTGCGGTCTGCATCGCAGGGGTGTTGCCACCCCCGCGTGCAGGCGTCAAGGCTGCTTCAATTATTGCATCAGGCGATAGTATTTGCTGAGTCCAAGCGCAGTAACGGGGCGCGGACTCGTTGCGCCAACCACTTCTGTCCACGAACCGGCGAGGCTATCAGCCGACATAAGCTTCCAACCGGGAGCATCCCAAGTCAGCGAAACCGCACCTCCTGGATTCTGGATGTAGAGGAGCACCGGGATGCCAGTGATGTAGGCCTGTGAACTGGGGGCAATCGAAGTGCCCGCCCAGTTCTTCACTCCATTCACCGTCAGTATGTAAACCGGGCCATCGGTCAGCGGTGATGTGGTCAACTGGACCGTTCGATAATCCACGATTGACACTGCACTGACGGTGCGTCCATGGTCAACCGCGTAGTTGGCAGCGTTGGTTGCGGAGGTGACGTCGAGCGCATCCGAGAATACGACCGTCACGGTGGTGTTGTTCGCGGCACTGCTACTCGGTGCTGCCAGAGTCGGAGGTGTAGCCGAAGGGCTGAAGTATTTGCTGCCGATGTAACGCTGTATCGCTGCATCCTGAGATGCCGACACGGACGAGTAAATCAGAACTTCGGCGATGTTCCCGACCAGAGCTTGAACAACACTGTTATCGAAGAGCGACCCCAAGGCGAGTCCGCGCGCCGCAGAATAATCAATCGGGGCAGTCCCGACGTAGGTGTTCCTCAACCGACCGTTGACCGACAAGGTCTTGTTTCCGGGGTTGGCAAACGTGCCCACGATGTAGGCGGGCACCATGCTCTGCAGTGCGGACCCGGATTCGAGAGGACGATAAATGCCGCCCGCTTCCATATTCGACCATTTGATGGCGGTGGGGTCGCCGTCGGCAGTGCCGAGCACCCAGCCCTCCCAGTTGCCCAACCAATCACGCGCCGGGTTTGACGTATTCACCGCGCCAACCAGATAGACCGTGAAATTCTGGATATCGAAATCAGGCTGGTTCTGCAAGACGAGCAGGCAACTGCCATCAAAGTTCACCACAGGGTGGATACCATTGGGAAAAGCAGCCAGTCCCGGCTTTGCGTTTCCAGTGCCAGGCTGTCCGTTGTGAGTGTTCGCGGCTCCCGCCATATCCTGCCAGTCATACACGCCGACGGAGTCCGCCATCACGTTTGTATCTCCCGCCAGCCAAAGGAGCCGGTTGGCCGAAGGGGGCGCTTCGGCAACAACGGGCACGAAGATAGTCGCCTGAGCAGCACTCGGGTTACCGCCACGATCTTGCACTCCGGTCACCGTCAGTGTCTTTTGGGAAGTAATCGGGCTGGTGGTAAGGACGACGCTGAACACGTAATTCGACCAGATCGCGTTGCTGGTCTGCGGAATGGCCACGACTGAGATCACTGTAGCCCCGCCGCTAATGCTGTAATTGGCAGCATTCGTTGCGCTGGCCGGGTTTACAAGCTCCGAGAATGTGACAGTCACTTCGGTGTTCATGACGACATTCAGCAACGCCGATACGACCGTCGGGCCATTGGTGTCCGGAATTACGGTCAAGAAAGCCGCCTGACTGTTCGTAAACCCTGCTACGTTGGTAATTGCAACACTGTAAAAACCTTGGTGGCCCAATCCGACGTTGGGAATGGTGTATGAATTTGCGTTGGCTCCCGGGATGGGTGAGCCGCCCTGATACCACTGGTAAGTGAACGGCGGAGTTCCATCCACCACCACGTTGAAACTGGCAGAATTAAATTGATTCACTTGCTGGGATTGGGGTTGAGTTGTGACGTTTGGAGCCCCCGGCTTCAGGAAGTATTTGACCAGCAAATCGGTTTGGAGGCTGCCGAGTTCCGCGCTGCTCAGGCTGCGATTGTAAAGCGCAAGTTCGGCAACAGCCCCGGCAAACCGTTCGTAGGTGCCGTTGCCCCAGGGATTGTTGGCGTCACCGCCGGCTCCTTGGGTGTGAAATCCGATGGTAAAAGGAGTGCCGGCCGCCGAGCCGCCACGGGCAACGCCGGTTTGAGTGTTGGCGCTCCACCCGCCTTGGGATGCGTAGTACTCGGTCCACGTCATCGATCCATCGGATGTGAGGTTCATGATGACGATTGCCCATTCTGGCGTCTGCGGGATGGCAAGGCCCGACGGATAAAGCACAGATCCCGCGTACGTGATAAACTCGTGCTCGGGAGTGGCCCCCTTCAAGCCAAACGAGTAAGGACAGGCACTCGGCCCACGCTTGGTAAAGATAGCCTGGTCAGGTCCAAGCCACATGGCCGGTGCATTGTTCAAGTAAACCGCGATCAGCGTGATGTCGGAAGCAGGCTCAATGAGCGTTGGATCCGTGGCATCCAGCTTGTTGGTTTGCCAAAGCCGGTCGGCATAATGCCCCACCGCATTCAACGGGTCATTGGCTTGCCGAAAGTTTACCGCGTTGAAGGTCACCCCATTGTTATTGGCTGTAACCAGTAATGGCGTGTGACTATCGGGGTCGTTTTGCAAATCACCAGGAGGCAGAGCGGGAGCCGCCAAGACGATACCATTCGTGCTGCTGTCCAACCAGACTGGCACATTCGTTCCGGTCAGCGTGCTGGCCTTGAGCCAGAGCCGGAGTGAGGGATCATTCGGGTTGATCTGCGCATAAGCGGCGCAGGTAATCAGAATCAACAGGGCTTGGATGCCAATCCATTTCATGGCCCGGCCATTGAAATACAGAGTCGGTGATGTTATCATGTTGTTATGTTATTTGTTTTTATTTAGTTTGCTACTCACGGGTTTAGCCGGCGACGAAGCTGGCTTTCAGTACAAGTACAATTACAATGCTTACCTTTCGGTAATCATAATTACATAGACCTGTTCGCGAATCGTTACCTCCTTTTTTCGACGTAAAGAATCCTCTTTTTGGATCATCTGGCGAGTTTGCGCCTGGGAGGGGCAGGGCGGAGGAATGAAGAATGAGGAACGGTGTCTGGGAAGGGCAGGGGACAGCAGGGGAGATTTAGGGGGGAAAGCAACACAACGCGAGCCGATGCAGTTTGCCGGTTTCCAGCCCACTCGTTAGATTTCCGGCTGGTGGGAAAATCGAGCTGAGGGATCACGTCATGATGCGCACTTCAACACGAGGTGTTGGCTTTTGACCCGGAGCGATTGCGCGGCGAACTCCAGGCAGGCCAGCACATCCTCAATGGCGTCCCCACCAGCGAGGTATTGCAGCAGGGTCTCCACCGGATACCGCAGGTTACGGATGGCCGGCTTGCCATGGCAAATGTCCGGATTGATCGTGATGCGCGACAGCAACGAGTTCATGCGCAATCAACGTAGCGTCGAGCGTCAGCACTGCAAAGGAGATTGTGGTCAGAGCTTCATCGACCTTGCGCCGACGTTCATCGAAGTGGCCGGATTGAAATGGTCTGAAACCTGGATGGCCGAATCGTCGGGGTGCAGCCTCGCCGACATTTTCCGATCGGACAAATCCGACCTGGTGAACCCGGCGCGCGATCACGTGCTCATCGGCAAGGAACGCACCGACGTCGGACTCCCGCACGACTGGGGCTATCCGACCCGCGGCATCGAGAACCGCAACCGAGAGGTTCGATCTGAACTCGTGGAGTTGGCGCGGTAGAAAGTCGTCATAAATGCACGTTTTTTGACCGAAAAACGGAGGCAGCCTCGTTCGCACATCATTAATTTTCGACAAAGGCAAAATGAAAATTGCTAGATCATGTTTCGCTAGTTTCCGCCGCCTCCCGTCGGCTGGCTGCCGACAATGGGCTGGCACGCGCCAGGAATCGATCATGCCTGGCTTGATCTGGAACGTACTTATACCATAAATCAGCATGAAATGGGGCAATGACTCGAAAACCGGACAAAACGGCAGGGGAATCCTTGCGTTTACCTTGATTGAACTGTTGGTGGTCATAGCCATCATTGCGATTCTTGCAGCCTTGCTCCTGCCCGCGTTGAGCCGGGCTAAAGGGAAGGCGCAAGCGATGGGCTGCCTCAGCAATCTGCGGCAGATCGGCATTGGTTTCACGATGTACGCGAATGATTTCAAGGATACGATTCCCTGCTGGGGATGGCAGTTTCACGATCCTGCCTATGCCGGTCCGCCCGATCGGCAGATTCAGGGGACGGAGAAACAGGCGGATTTCAGCACGGGCCTCCTGTGGAACTATGTGGCACGTTCTGCCGCGGTCTTTCGCTGCCCGACTTACACTATTCGTCAGCCAACCTCGCCGAGGTTTTGGGGGTTCAATTCCACCACCCCTCCGTTGCCATATCCCCTGTGGGACTATTCTATCAATGGCCAGGCAGGCTACTCGTGCATCTCACCGGCACTCGTCAACAGCACCCTCGATCTCAAACTGAGCAGCCTCCATACGCCGCCAGCCAAAACACTCCTGGTAATGGAGCCGGATAATATGGCGTACGATAACGGCGTCACCCTTTTTGACGGCACGCTGGATCCCCTGAACCAGGATCATCTTGGAACTCGCTTCCATGCCGATGTTGGTTCCCTTACGTTTATGGATGGACACGCAAACAGCATGAAATGGAGAACCTACACCAACTCCACCTCGGGGCTGGAAAACGCCAAGCAGTTCTTTGGCGGCAGCTTCAATTTCTTCTGGTAATCCACTCGGGCAGGTGTTTTCCACGGTTTGACTTCTGAAAATTTGTCTGGTGGGGGCGCAGGGAAGCGGATCAGGGACCATTCAAGTGCGAAGCGGGCGTTGGCAGCCACTGAGCGTCATCATGAAAACGAATACCTGTGGGCAATTGGTTTTGGGCACCAACAAGCGCACTCCGTGTTTGGAGTTGTACCAGAAACTGTCCGGGGAGACGTTGCGGCCCTTGAAATGACGACTATTCTCCAAGCTGAGTTTTGATTGTGCTCCGAGGTTTCCGGTCAAAGCGTGTTTCTTTGCTATTGCTGGATTTTGACCCGCAACAATTCAGTCGGGTGATTCATCTGCCCGGTCCAGCTTGTGACCCCGCTCAAGCCGGGGAGGTTGGTAGCCACGGATGCCCAGGAAACCTCCTGCAGCAGGTTCGTGCAGCCCTCGATCGCATAGACTCTGCCGTTGGCACTTTGCCAGGTGAGCGCAAACCGGTTGCCCGGCAAGAGCGCCATTTGCGTCACCTGGAATGGCGGCGCGGGAATGGCCAATACCGGACCATAGCTGGTGAACGCCGCGCTGGAAGCCGCGCTCACCCACTCGGCCCACACCCAGTTGGCGGACCGGGCAACATTCGAAATCCGCACTTCATTCAGGCTCCCGTCAAAGTCATACGTGCGGTTGGTCGTGTGGTAGGTCGGGAGGGCGGCTAAACTCAGTTCATCCAGCGCGGTGTTGATCTGGCTTTGGCCCGTGGCGGCATTGTTCAGGCTGCCATCATAGTAAAGCTGCACCCCGCTCAAGTCACTCTGTCCGCTGGGCAAGACTGCCGCCAACTGGTGCCACTGCCCATCCGAAGTCCAGGGAAAGGTCCGGCTTGCGCCGCAGTTCTCCACCCCCAACGCGTTGGCCGCACCATTGCCCCCGATCCATAGCCCAAAACGCTGGCCGGTCGTGTTGTTGCCATACCCAATAATCTCTTTGCCGGGAGACGCCGTCGCCGCCGCATTCTTCTTGAACCACGCCGAAACCGTGCGCGGGTTCGACCCGCCGGGCAGCGTCGCGCCGCTGCAACTGACGTAGCCGCCACTAAAACCGCAAGCGTTGGCAATCTCCCCGGCCACACCCCGCGTGCAAGCCCCGTAGGTGGTGTAAACCACTCCCACCGTGAGATTTGGGCTGGAATCGCGCGCAAATCCCCGCGCTTCGCTCAAATGCCATACGCTCACGTACCCGTTGGCCCACGTCGCGCCGTTGGTCAGGCAGGGAGCCGGCACGCTCGCCCGGTTGGAGTCGCCCCAGCAAGCCCCGATGGTCCTGATGGTCGCCAGTTGCGGCACCTGCACCCAAATATACGAATTGCCATACGGATTCCAGCTCTCGATTTCGTAGTTCAATTCCTGCGTGAACGTGGCATCGAGGAACAACAGGTCCCAGCCGTTGGTCGAGGCAAACTGGTTGTAACCAAACCCATTGCCCAATAGATTGGGACCAAACACCACCAGGGTCGGAAAGTTGGTTAAGGTCTCAACCCGGTTGTAGCCGGGGAAGGTGAGCTGCATTTTCTGCAGGGGAGCGTAGGCGCTGATGGCGATTCGGGCCGTGGCGGTGTTGCTGCTAATATCCTGCACCGTGATCTGGGCAGTGTAGCGGCCACTGGCGGTGTAGGTGTGGGTTGGATTCTGGTTGGTGGAAGAGCCGCCGTCGCCAAAGGTCCAGGCATACCGGAGCGAACCACCGTTGGTGGAAGTGCCCGTAGCCGAGAATTGCACGGCCAGCGGCGCAAGCCCCCTTGGAGGACTGGCGCTGGCCCAGACGGCTACTGGCGGAGTGGTGTAGTAAAGAATGGCTGATTGCTGAGGAGCCAACTGCACGAGCAAACCGGTGGTCATTAACTGGCTTCCGGTGTAGAGGCCCAGGGCACCACGATCAAAATCCTGCACGTCATAAAGCTGGGCCGAGTTCAAGCCCTGCAACGGGAACTGCATCGAAGCAACGGGGCTATTGGTCCGCCGAAAAATCTGCACCACGCCCTGGCCGGTATCCGGCCGGTCGAATTGCCAAGCCATCCAAACCGTGTTCGTCAGGCTGTATGGCGTCAACGGATAATAATCGCCCAAAAGCATGCACGGCGCGACCTTCTGGCACTCGCCATAGGCCTGCTGCTGTGCGGCGGTGTTGCCTGGCGAGAGCCCAAATGCCATCGCGAACGACGGCAGGTAGAAGCTGCGGAAAGAATACACGTCAAGAAAGTACGAACCGGAGCCATTAAAGGGCAGCCACGAGGAGAGGCCATAGGTTTGACACTGGTTCCCATCGACCACATTCGCCATCGAGGGCGATTGAAAATCACTGCGCGTGAGCGGCACGGCGCGGCGCATCGTCTCGAGGTCGTTGCGCCGGCCGCCCGAGGCGCAGGAGTCGATGCGCAAGCCGGGATTCATGGCCCGCAGCGCATCCCAATAGGCGAGGTGGTTTTGCACATAGTAGAAATAAAACATTCCGGAATAGGTTATGTTGCTCTAATCGTGTCGGGCGGCGTCGGCTTGCTCCTGCGGGCAAGGACGGTGTGCGACACAACCCACCAAACATAAAACTGAAATAAGAATAGATGAAAACCAATCCGTGCCTCTCAACATTCGTGGTAAAACTGTGTCTGGCGACCGCCGTAGCGGCCGTGGCCATCGGCACAGCTTCCGCCCAAATCAACGGCTCCGATCCTTCCCTTAGGATCTGGCTGAAATCCGACACGCTTTCCGGCACCGTTGTGTCCAATTGGCTGGACAGCAGCAGTTGGGGGACCCTGATGCAGCCCCCACCGCTGCCCGCCGCCGATACCTGGAATGACGCCTCGAACCATATACCTCAGGTTGTCGAAGTTAACAATAACGGTCTGACATCTTTGTGCCGGTCGTAACCGCTATACCCCCGAAGGGTAATCTGCTGCTCTGGCTGGCTGCGGATACAAACGCGCTGACTTTTGGCAGCGGCGACTTGGCGAATTCGGTTTATGAATGGGACGACATGTCCGGCACGGCCCACAACGCGATGCCACCCAACAATGGCGCCGAAGCGTTGCCCATTCTGGGAGCGGCACCGTTCCCCAATGCGGTTCACCCGGTGCTCCACTTCTACGGCAACAACGCCCTCCAGCCGGTGAATTCCCCGGACTTTTATGTGCAGAATTTCACCGTCTATCTGGTAGGCAGTGTGGATAACACCAAGGCGTCCCGGGATTGGATTGGCAGTTGGGAAGGCTGGTGCCTCGGAACGAGCGACGGCAGCGCCGGCGTCATTAAATGGGTAACCCACACCACCGCGGGGGATTTCAGCATGGAACCGGCGGCAAGCTTCATGCCCTTTATGGTGCCTGCTTTTATCGCTGGGACGTTCTCCAATCCTGGCAATAAGACCTTGGCCGTTAACGGTGCGGTGCTCGGTGTCCAATCGAACACAGCGCCGATTAATTACAGCACGGATCGAGGGGTGGCCATAGGGTCGCTCTTTTTTGACTCTTTGACCCAGCCCTTGGTTGGAGACATCGCCGAGATTCTGATCTACACCAACGTCTCGGCGGCCCAGGATGCGGGGGTGCAAGCGTATATCGCCAGCAAGTATTTCACGCCGTCAACGGTCGCTCCCAAGCTGTCGTCTGCGTCCAGCAGCGCTGCTCAGAATACCACCGTCAGGGTCGTATTCTCGGGGAATGTCAGCGCAACCACGGCCGGCAACCCGGCGAACTATGCAATTGACCACGGCGTGAGCGTGAGTGCCGCCACGGTGGTTAATGGAACCACGGTGAATCTCACCACATCCGTCCTGAATTCGGGTCCGGTCTATAATCTGACGGTGAACGGCGTCGCGGATTGGGCAGGCAACGCCCTGGCGGCCAACTCCAAGATCGCGGTCAGCGGTATTCCGGTGCTGCTCGACATCCAAAAACAGGGGACAGCAATCTCGATTAAGTGGGATGCACCGGGCTGGAAGCTCCAGTCAAGCGGCCCCCTCGGGGGATCGTGGTCCAATGTGACGGGGGCATCGAGTCCTTATCCGGTCACGCCGACGGGGACGCCTACGTTCTATCGACTCAGTGAGTAGAATCTGAGCTGTGCAAACCTGCATCGTGGCGGGAACTCGCCGCGATGCAGGAATAGTTTTTTGACCATCTTGCGGCATGCAAGCACTTAAGAAAAGGAAAGTAGCACCGCAAGGTGGTATGTGGAAGGGTACATTAGTATGAGAGGCCAAAAGAAAACGGGCAGGGTCGCACTTGCCTTTACGCTAATTGAATTGCTGGTGGTCATCGCTATCATCGCCATCCTCGCGGCCTTGCTCCTCCCGGCCTTGAGCAAGGCCAAAGGCAAAGCGCAATCGGTGGCGTGCCGCAGCAATATGCGCCAAATCGGCATCGGCTTCATGATGTACGCGCAGGACTTCAAAGATTATATCCCGGGCTGGGGATGGCAGTTCCACGAACCGAGCTATGCTGATCCGCCCGATCGGCGGATTCAAGGCGCGGAACATCAGGCCGACCTTACGACGGGTGTCTTATGGAATTACGTAGGGAAGTCCGCTGGCGTATTTCGCTGCCCCGCTTACGCATTGCGCAAGCCCAGCACGCAGCGTTTTTGGGGGTTCAATTCCACGACCCCTCCTCTAGCATACCCACAGTGGAGCTATGTGGAAAACGGGCAGGCGGGCCTGTCGTGCCGCGGACTGAATCCACCCAACAACAGTATTGACGTGAAAATGTCTGGCCTTCATACCCCACCAGCCACAACCTGCCTGGTCATCGAGTGCGAGGATGGCCAGATGGACAATGGCATCGTCCTCTTCGATGGCAATGCAAGTCCCATGGACCAGGACCATCTTGGAACCAAATATCACAGTGAGAATGGCAGTATCGCATTCATGGATGGGCACGCCGTCGGCATGAAATGGAGACAATATACCAATGCCGTGATGGGGTTGGAGAATTGCAAGCAGTTCTTTGGCGGGAGTTACGGCTTTTATTGGTAATTGTGGATTGGGGTTGAAGTTGTCACGGGGCTCCGGCTCCGTGGCTTTTCTATTGGCTAGCGAAGAGAAGCACAGCCGGGATGGGGACGCGGGGGGGCTTACTGCGCCCCAGGAAGTTCGAGCAATCTTCGGGGCAAGTCACGCTCAACCGCATCGAGGTAACGATCAGCCACTTCCCAGCCCGCCTTGGTCAGATACCAATCGAACTGGCGCTCAACATCGGCAATGAAATCGTCCGCCTTCTCCACAACCGCAAGGCGTCAGACGGCAGATTGGTCCGGCCTACCCTGCGAGGCGCGCTTCTGGGATTCAATTATTCCATGCATTCTAACCGATCTCCGTGGAGGCGCAAATGCTAAATGGCGCTGTAGTGCTTGGTATTTCTGGGCTTTTTTGCATGCCCGGTTTCCAGCCAAAAAGATGTGGGTAAAGATCAGAGGTGGTTTGGGGGGAAACCGCTTAATTCGAAAGTCTCTTCTGAGTTTCTGCGGTGATCAACGCGCCGAGCAATGCATTGCCATACACCGAAGGGTGTACTCCGTCATAGGCGAACGCGGTAGCTCCTTGGCCGACGCGAAATCCGCTTTCGAGCGGGGCTAGATCGATCAGATATACTCGTTGGTCTCCGGCCTGGTTGCGGGCCGAGACGGCTGAGCGCACTTCGGCCATGTGCCAGCCCAAAGGCGGTACCACACAGAAAACGGCAGCCCGGCCACAGGCCTTGCGCAGCGCTATCAACCAGCGGATGTAATCAGCCGTGATATCGATTCCCGGGTCATTGGTCCCCAGCGCGCAAAATACGTAATCCGGTTCGGGCGAAAGCAAGCCATTGACTAATCTCGAGGTGGTGGCATCGTAAAGATCCCAGATCTGGTGCATGGGCGGCAGTTCCAGTTTGGCATTGCTCATCCCCCAGCCGCCCGAGCCAAGTTGGCCGTATTCGCAATCGAGGGCTGCGCAGACCAGCGGGAACCAGGTCGCGCGAGCATTGTTAACGTCAATGATGCTTCACGAAGTGCCTTGGACCGCCGCCTTGAGGTAGGCCCCGGGCATGGTCGCCTCGACCTGGACGGTTGACTTGGTCTGCAAGCGCTTCCAGACGTAGGGTGCAAGAAAGAGGTTCGGGTGGGCGCAGTCGATGATTTTGCAGGCCTTTGCGTCCGTACTGGCCGCGGCCGCGGACGAAGAAAGCATTGAAGCCATTGGAAGCAGGACAATCATTTTCACAGCATGTTGGCAGACTCGCATTGAGCGTGACCACACGCCCCTCAGATTCCCTGAACTAATATTATCGGTTTTCATTACTCGTGTTTCGGTCAGCCGTTATTTTTCTACCAATCGCAGCTTCTCCTGCTCACTTCGGTTCATAAAACAGCAGCCGGGAGCCGGGCGCGGTCGCTACTTTCACGAACAAGGTCTGCAGCTCTTTACCCTGGATATCTCGGGTCTCCCCGGTCTCCTGGTCCGTCAGGCGATACGTCTTTGCCAAATGAATGGCAGGTCGGCGTCGGAGGAACGTCCGCCGTGGCCGCCAAAGGTGTGGCGGGAGTTGGGTGTCAGCAGGGTGTCGATGGAAGTAAAATCGTCGCTCCAGGCGCGGCTGCCGCGCGAATGGCGCAGGATGAACTCGCGTTTTTCAGATTCGGGCTTGAGAAAACGGTCATCCAATACCTGCAGATCCTCCAGCAGAGGAGACTCCTTCCCGCTGCGATTCGTCACTCGCACCACCCAATCCACGGCGGGAGAACGCTCAAACAAAGTGGCTTCGCAGGTCAGCTCCAGCCCGGTCTTTGGGTCGGTGGCGGTGATGGTCCGCTTGCGTGTACCCTCACCGACAATCGTTTCCGTGTGGGTAAACTTCCACTTCCGCAGCAGCCGGGACGAGGGCTGGTCATCGAGTGTGAAGGAAACGGGCATCGTCTGGTTCTGGAAGTGATGGGCAAGCCATCCTTCGACATCGCTCATCTCATCGGGCGCGCCCTTTTCAGTCGGGGCGAAGCCGGCCAAATCGCGCACGGACGCGGGGTCCTCGCGCACGACTCTGAAGCCATTGAAACTGAAGCAACCTTTGGTGTCCGAGGTGCCGTAGCGTCGTGAGCAAGTGTGAAATGACAGTGGGTGATAGGCACATACCGGCCCGTTTGTTGCTCGATCGGCGCAAATGCCAGGTTCACCAGCGTGCCCCAGGAAGTGTCGTCTGCATGCGACGCGTCCTTTGGTACAATGAAGGTCCCGTCCAATTTGACCCCGCCGCAGTCATTGAGGAACTCGCAATACTCCTGGGCCGTGACCATGTGGGGCGACAGCCAGTAACGGCTCAGGGTGACCGGATGGGCCGGTTGCTCATCTTGGCGTCCGCCCCCGGTGCCGTCGCCCATGAGGAAAACCTGAGCGGGAATCCAGCCGGGGGCGTCGCACTTGGTCTCAACCGCCTCAGCCGATGAGCCAGCCCCAAGCAGCAGAGTTGCCATGAGCCATATACAGAATCCAGAATCTGAAGCTCGAAACATCTTCACTGAGGTCATACGAATGCGCGCCGCTCGGAGAGCAATATCACGTTTTGGAAACCTTCTCCGGCCGTTTGGTGCCTAAACGCTTTTCCCAGCCTTTCTGCGTAGTGTCAAAAAATGCGGCTGGGTCATAAGGATGTTCTTTCACCAGGGTCAGGTTCAGGTCAATCCCCAAACCAGGAGCGGTGGGGAATGAGAGATGGCCATTTTTCGGATCCAGTTTGGGGGACCAGGTAACCAAATCGCTCGTCCAGGGTTCATTGAAGGCATCAAAATGTTCCTGGATCAGGAAATTTGGGATGCACGCCGCCAATTGCAGACACACCGCCGTTGCCACCGGTCCGCCACTCTGGTGGGGGGCAATCCAGGCGCCATTGGCTTCGGCGAGATGCGCCACCGCCATGGTATTCATGATGCCACCCATGGACATCGGTTCTGGTTGCCAAATGCTGACGCCGCCACCTTGTGCCAAGGTAAAAAACCTGCCGAGCTTATCGAATTGCTCGCCGGTGGCGACACGGATGGGGCTCTGGCGCGCGACTTCATTGGTCAGGCACTCCTGTTCCGCCGTGGTAGGTTCCTCCCACCAAAAGATGTCGAGATCCTGCATTCGTCGGGCAATGCGGACGGCTTCGGCCGGGACGAAGCGACAATGCACATCGATCATGATCTTCAGCTCCGGGCCGAACCGCTGCCGGATTGCTTTGAGGATGTTGCAAGCCTCCTGCAGTTCGGCTTCGCTCAGAAAATCTCGCGACACGCCGAACGGGTCGAGTTTCAGCGCGTGAAAGCCTTTGTTGACAACGTTCTCGGCGGCTTTGACGAACGCTTCCGGCGTGCGCTCGGCGCGATACCAGCCGTTGGCATACGCCAGGACACTGTCGCGCACCTTGCCGCCAAGGAGTTGGTAGATCGGCACGTTCAGGGTCTTGCCCAGAATGTCCCAACAGGCAACTTCAACCGCCGCCATTGTCAGGCGGTGGATGTGGCCCGCATCCTGGATAGTGCTGATGATTTTGCGCGCAATGGCGGTGACTTGGCGGGGGTCTCTGCCGATGGCAAAATGCTTCAGCTCATGGACCGCGGCCTCGGTCGTTTTAATAAAGCCATTAATTGTTGCTTCACCGATGCCGTAAAACTCGCTATCGGTGCAAACCTTGACGAAGAGCCAGTTTTTCCATCCGGCGCTTACGGTATAAGTGAGAATGTCGGTTATTTTCATGGTTGGAGTAGCTCGCGTTTGTTGTGTTGGTCTATTTGTCGTCTTTCGCATACGAGATGATCGCGGAGCCCGGCGCCGATGGCAGGTTGATCACCAGGCCCTTTTCCATCAACTCACTGCCAGAGGCGGTGGTGTTGCCGGAAACATCAAAGTTGGTGAGGATGTATGTTGCTTTCGGCTCCAAACCGCGCAATTTGAAGGTCATGCTCGGAATATTGTTCGACGCGCGGCGGAACGCTTGCACCAGGCCCTTGGCCAAATCCGGCGCATCCCATTGCCAGGCCATCCATCGGTCCGACTTCGTGCTGTGCTCGGTCAGCGGATAATAATCTTTGAGGAAGAAGGGTTGAACCTTGCGGAACTCCTCGATCCGTTGCGCCAGGGGCGCCCAGAACGGCGCATCCTGCTTGTAAAAATCGAAAGCATAGACGACGCAAGTCTCCATGCCGCTGCGAAAGTCGTAGGGATCGAGCGAGACGCCGCCGTGACCGCTGATCGGCACCCACAAGGAGAGCGCCCATGTGAAGCACTGGGCGCCAACCGGATCCCAGAGGTAATCCGAGCGCAGCAGCGGCACGCTGCGGCGCATCATCTCGAAATCAATCCGGCGTCCGCCGCTGGCGCAATCGTCCAGCAGCAGCCCGGGGTTTTCGCGCTGGAAAAAGTCGAGATAATCATAGAGGCCCGTAATGTGGCCGATCTCGTTCATGCCCTGACGGTCTTCGGCTTCGCCGGAACGCCAGTAATAAAGCGGGTGCATATTGAAATCGAGGCGGTAAACCCCGAGGCCCAATTCGCGAATATAGTCGCCGAATGTGCGCTTCAGCCAGGCCAACGCTTCGGGGTTGCCCTGGTTCAATAGCCGCCAATCGTGCTGATAGGCCATCGGCGCCGGCAGATTGGTTGGCGTCAACAACCAATCCGGATGTGTCGTGCGCAGCCATGTCTTCGGCATGACCCGCTCCGGCTCGAACCAGACGAGGAATTTCAGTCCCGCCTCATGGACCTTGTCCGCCACGGGCTTCAATCCGCGTGGAAATCGCGTTGGCTCCGGATCCCAGTTGCCCATGCCTTCAGCGAAACCGCCGCGCGACCAACCGGCGTCGATCCAGTAATAATTCACCGGCAGCTTATGGGCGGCGATGTTGGCGACCGCCTGAATCTGATTCGTCTCGCTGACGTTGTTGAAACCGAGCGCCGCACCCGACGCCGCAACCACCGGCTCCAACTCTTTGCCATTCGGATGCGGGGTGTAATACTTCAACATCAGCCGCCGAAACTGGTTGTGCCCCGAGATCGTGTCTCCGCTATAGCCCATCACCAGAATTGCCGGCGTGCGAATTCGCTCACCCGGGTGCAGGCGCAAATGCGTCTGCTCCATCCCGGCACGCACCATCAACCGGCCATCTTCCACCCGCGCAAACGATGCCGCCCATTGACCCGACCATCCGACGGCGAAGAACAGCCCGCCGCCCTCGGGTGAAGCCAGGTTGAAGAAAGGCATCACGCCGTCCGACGAACGCCCGCCGATCGGCCCGAGTTTCAGGGTAATGCCGGAACTGAGTTCCATCTCGCGCGGTTGAAAATCGGTGATCTTCTCGCTGCTGCCGTCCGCAAAATGCAAGGTGTAATCGCCCTTCTTCGGCGCCGGCAAAACCAATGCTCCCGCCTGAACATCCTCCAGAATCGGCGTGTCCTGCGCACTCCGGTTTTCGAAAAACAGCACCCATTCCAAAGCATCAAAACCCTCGAGGGTCCGAATCTCCGCGGTCAGCCGCAATTTGGTAGCCGGATCATCCAAATGCAAACGCCTCAGACCGCGCTCCGTTGGGGCGGTCGGTTCCTGGGAGACCTGGCAGCGACGCAGGAAATCTGCCGAGTCGCTGCCGCCGTAGCGGAATTGGACGGGCAGGGAAGGGGGCGTCCACTGTATCGCCGGAAGCCAGGTTGACAGCGAAGGCTTTGGAGCGGACTCGGCCCCAAGACGACCTGCGAATAACAAGCACAGACTTAGGGCCAAGACCGTCTTGGTTATTGCTCTCTGGTTGAGGGCAGAGCGCGGGTGGGGAGCAGAACCGGCAGGTGAACCAGCGGGTAAAACCGAAAACCGAAAACCGAAATCCGAAGGAAATCCAAAATGGAAAGTGGAAATGCCCGAGGCCTCGCGAGGTATGATGCTAAATAGTTCGTTCCTTAGGTTTTGGGGGAGTGTTCGGAGTTCGCAGCAGCGCTTGGAATTGTTCGACGGATTCATTGTCTTTTATTCTATTCTATTATTTTATTAAATTCCATTCTATTCTATGGTGTGGCGATGCGGTAGAACCGCCGGCTGACGTTGGTCGTTGAGAGGGTCAGGCTGTAGATGCCGTTGCTGATCGGGGTGATATTGGTCAGCGGCTGCCAAAAGACAGGAGGAGCAAGGTTGGTCGCGAAGCAGAGTGTATAGGAGCGGCTGGCAGCGACGCCGAAACTGAGAACCAAGCGGTCGGACTCCGACAGAACCGGTTCGATCCGGAAAACGCTCGAGGGGTTGGTCGGGCTGGTGCCGGCCAGATATTCCTGCCAATTCGTCATGCCGTCGCCATCCGGGTCCGCGTCTGCGTCCGGGGTGAACGGGTTAGTCCCATTGGCGATCTCCCAGGCGTCGGGCAATCCGTCCCTGTCCGTGTCGGCCGTAGCGAACAGGCGTCCGGGAGTGGGGATGGCGGCGGTCCAGTTGATCGGATCATCGCCATACGCGGCGGCGTTAAGGCGTTGGAGCGAGAGGCCGCTGCCATCGGCGGCCGGTGGCCAGGGCGCTTTGTTATCATAACCGACATCGTCCACGGTAATATACGGCAAGCCATTGCTGTCAGGAACGTCGGGTCGCTGGAGCAACAGTCGCTCCCCCGCCTTTTGTAAAACGCCTGGGTAGGGGCCAAGCACCGGCACATTGGTTGGCACATTGTAGCGAGCACGGAACACCGCCGGGTTAGTCGCCACCAGCAACAGCAGCCCCCTGGCTTCCAAAACAAGATTTGTGGGAAAACTGTAGCCAACGCCTTTGAGCTGCCATCTGTTGCTCGGATACGTGAGATCGAATAACGGCACGGCAGCATCGGTAATGTTTTGCAGCTCGAGAAATTCATCACCCTCAACGGCAGGGTGGAAATGAATTTCGCTCAGCACCACCGGCCCGACGCGCGGCCCGGCATTGCTGGCATTAAGCGTGATGGAGAGTTGCGCCGGAAACTGTTCTTCGCCAACACTGTTGACATAACGCCCGAAGGGCACGCCCGCAGCCGCGGCTCCAAAGGCAAAGCCATGCGAGTAGCCGGTCAGATTGGTGTTGGCATCGCCTGAAAACAAATAAACCTGCTCGCCATGGGAATCGAGTGTGAAACTGGTTCCGACTTCTGATGCAGGATTGAGCTGATTCTCATTGAAAGTGAGGAAGCCAAGGCTCGGAAGGCTGACGCCGTCCGGGATTCGATACTTCTGCGGGACATGGGGATCATCCGACAGAAACCACCCTCCAACAGGCGCCGGTATCGGTGCCGGGTTAAACAACTCGATGAAATCGACTTGAGGTGGATGGGTGTGGGTTAAAACCTCGTTAATGACCACTTGTGGCAAAGCCGGCTCTGGATCGTCCGTCCCAGGCGAACCGCCGGGGGAGGCGCTGGCTCGCCACTTGGCTCCAGAATCTGGAGCCTGCGAATTACCCGGGTATCTCGGCACGAGGGAAAAGCCAAAGCCGTCGGGAGTCACCGGCCACGGCGCCCTGGTGCCATAGGTGATGGAGAAGACCGTTGTGCCGAGCGGATGCGAGAGGGTGAGTGTTTCGCCGGCGTTATCAAGTTTGCCGGTATAGATGCCGTTCAGGGCTGCACCGGGATACTTGGCGGCGAAGGCATCGGCGTTGCGAGCGAGCACCAAGAACCGCCCAGGCGACAATTGGGTGCCGTTGCTGAAGGTGAAGTTAACACCGGCAGTAAATGTCAGGCCGGAAATATCCAGAGCGTTTGTGCCGTAATTCTTTAGTTCGATGAACTCGAATTCGTCACCGTTGGTCGAGCCCATAGTGGGCGGGTGGTACATCAGTTCGGTCAGGCATAACCCGGACAGATCCTGCGGCGGGTAGAACATGGCTTCCGCAAGCGCGCTCCACTGGCCCGTGTTTAACACCCGCGCACAGGCCCAGGTTGGTGCATTGAGGGGAACGGGAAGGCTGTAAGCTTGAGCGGCGGGTGAGAGACTGCCCCCCACGCGGCGCGGGTCAGTACCGTCAATCGTGAAATAAATGGTGCCGGAGGGATTCGGGTTGGTGATGGCCAGAGCGACACCGGCAGGCACCGCGCCACCGGGTTGGCTGAACCCGGGAGCGGCGAGCGTCGGAAAAACGCCGGTGGCAGTCAATTGGCTCAGCACCACGGCTGGCCGCTGGTCAAAGTAGCAGCCCGGATTGACAGCCAGTTGATTGACCAGGCTAAGCCATTCCACATTCCGCGTATAAGGTGTGGCTCGCCGCGTATCACCCCAGCGCGCAGACTCAGCGATTATGGCCAGATCGATTTCTGACTTGCGCGCGAGGAATCGGGCCTTGGCAGCGGCGGGCGTGAAAACGCCTCCGTTGAAGAAGTGTTTCTGGATGCGGTCGCCAGCCCGCACCCGGAAGCTGGTGTTGCCCAGCAGCCGATGCCACATCCACTCCGGGCTGCTATCGAGCACCGAGTTATCCCCGGCATTCGATGTCGCGGCGGTGCGATTGACGTTGACATCCAGCATCATGAATTCCGCGTCGTGGGCGATGAAGCAGAACCCGGCGCTTCCGTCGCGCGGGCGGATCGCATACCAGTTGTTAGGCCGCCCCGAGAAAGTCGAAATCGGCGAGTCTAAATTGCCGCCATACAACATGAGCAGCATGAAGTCGATGAGGTTGTCGGAACTGATGTAGATGGGATAGGCCGGGTTGCGCGAGCCGTCGGGGTTGTTGCCGAGCAGACGCTGATAGGCGGCCTCAGTGCTGACCCCACTCAGAATGAGGTTATAGAGTTGCGTCCAGGCTGCCATGTCACCATCCGTCGCATAGAGGGTGAAAGTGCCCCAGTTCACTTTAATAACGTCATAGTCGGCCGCGTTGCCGCCAAAGTAAGAGGCGGCAAAATCAGCCTCGGGGCGTTCCTGTGTGGCCCCCAGGCCCCAATACTGGCCGTTGATGTAAATGTGGCAGTAATCGCTGTGGGTGCCGGGTTGGCCCATCGCCAACTGCGTGTCTCGGCTGACCATGTCGCGCATGTAAATAGCCAGCTTCGAGTCGCTACAGCAGTCGCCTAAAAAGCTCCACGAATCGTTCTGGTCCATCCGCAAGTCAAACATTTGAAACTGATCCACGGGCGAGTGGGTAAAGAGTGAGTACTTGAGCGTGCTGGCGCCGTACTCGCCTCGAAAAAAAAGCCGGAACCCATGTTTGGGATTGGATGCCATTCGGCTTTGCCCGCCACGTATGCGGATACCGGAGTCAATTTGGAATCCTGTTCGCCCATTAGAATAAATGAGTTCGACCGACCCCGCCCTCTCCCATTCACGTCCGTCGAACCCGGCATTTGCATAAATGCCGAATGGCCCGAACAAATCCGCCAGGTCCATGACCAGCGAGAAGGACGGAAGGGACTTCAGCGCGCCACTCATCAGACTGCTGTACGCTGGGTTGGTGACCACTCGAGGATCCATTCCATAGAGCAACACCTGACCCGTAGGCAATGGCGAAGCTGGCCAACCGAGGGGTGGTTGTCCATTCCGAGACTGGACAGCGATGTCGCCGGCGAAAAAGTAAGTGTGCGTGGCCGCGTTGCTGGGCAACCATCCGGTCTTGAACGCTCCAGCTCGCAGGATCGTGGTGGTGCTCACGAGCAGCGGGGCGGAGTAAACGACTCCATGATTGGTGGTCGGCAGGGTGCCGTCGAGAGTGTAACGGATTTCAACGCCTGGAGTTGCCGAAGTGATACTCACGGAGATTGATCCATCGTAGAATCCGCGCCCCGGGCTAAACCCGGGGTCGGTTGCCATGCCGAGATAGGCATCGGTATTGTTGGCCCCGCCAGGCGTGGCTAATTGCAGGAAGCCGCTGGGAACCCGGGGAGCCAGTGCGGTTTGGCCGTCCAAAGCAGGGCTGACAAGAAAGTCCGGGGTGTTCGTGCCAACGCTCAACCCCTGGACCGCCAGGACATGTCCCCCGGCCGTCAGGGAGCCAGCCCAAGGCGTTATGTCAATGGACTCGGCTACGCGGGCCGAGGTCAGCGGACGATTGGTGAGCGCGGACGCGTTGAACGGCAACGGCTCGCCCACCGCTCCCGGTGCATTGCGCCGCGTTACCTCCCGGCCATCGAGATACGCCACGAAACCGTCTTTGTATTGCATCTTAAGAGTCACCTGCGTGAAGGTCGAGGGCCCCGCCAATTGGAACGGTGTGCGCGTGTAAATGGAGGCATTGACGCCGCGCATCGAAGAGCCGACATCCGTGCCGACGAGTTTGCTGGGCGCGCCGGGTTGCGCTGTAAAATACTTGTCCAGGAGGTAAGCCTCAACAGCACTGCGCTGGGTGGCTGAGACGGAGCCATAAACCAGCATTTCGGCAATGTCTCCATTGAGGAACTGGCGGCCAATGTCGAGGTTGCCCACTGTCAATTGCGTGTCAGGGGCGTAGCTGGTCTGATTTTGGAAGGTCCCGCTGGCACTGTGCTCATTAGTCGTGCTCTCGTTGAGGACGCGCAGGATCTTTTGGCTGGAACCGGGATCAAACGTGGCCGTTATGAGATAATTCGTCCCCGCGGTCAGATTGCCGCCCGGAAATGACGCTACGCCGTCATCGAACGCATCGCCGGGTGGTGCGGTGAACCACTTCACGCGCTGGCTCACGGCATCACTGATGCCCAATGCCCAACCATTGATGTCACGATAATTGGCAATGAAAATGCCCGACTGCACGCCAGCCACTATGCTGCCCACAACATAGACACTCAGGGGATTGACTCGCAGGTTCGCTGCACCGATAAGGAGCAGCCCGTCAATAGTGCTATCGAATCGGACTACGTCGCGCGGGGCGCGTGGGAAGATGGCCGTGGCGCGGTGCGGCGTGCCCCGAACGGTGTCAACCCAGTTGCCAGGAATGCCCCCCGCATCAGCCCAGGCGGTGACGTTGCGATTGAGATCGGTCTTCAGGCCCGTATCGGCAGCCAGCCAGAGCAGC
This sequence comes from Verrucomicrobiota bacterium, assembly GCA_037130375.1. GTDB lineage: Bacteria > Verrucomicrobiota > Verrucomicrobiia > Limisphaerales > UBA8199 > JAPLUA01. Next base: position 51,344 of record JBAXTC010000002.1, read on the forward strand.
CGTCCGACGGCAGGCGGCTGTGGAGGGTCAGTAATGCCGTAACCCACTCCATTTGTGCCCGAGATCCACCCGGTCGGGACGAAAGCGGGCAAAGTCCAGTTGGTGCTCAGCGCATCATTGGTGGGAATCAACGCGCTGACCGGCGCGCCCGACGCAATGAGTGTCGTGGAGGTCACCGGCGTGGCCAGGCCATAAGCGACATCCACACGCTGAGGTGGGTAATTATACTGGCTGGAGAACGTCACACTGTCCGGCTGAACCAGGGCCAGAAATCCGCCGTCTGCGCTGAGTTTGAAATTCGTATGGAGCTCTTGCCCTGCAACGCTGCGGTTCTTGCCGGAAGCGAACACGACCAGGAAACCTTGCCCTGCTAGTGAGACGTTCGGCAGACGCCACTTGGCAGGCATCTCAGCGTCATCCGTTAGAAACCAGCCGTCCAGGGATACTACCGAGCCGCTGGTGTTGTGCAGCTCAATCCAATCGGAGAAGTCGCCGTCCGAGTCCGCAAGCGTCCGAGCATTGGAAGCCATAAACTCGCTGATGACGACCTCGGCGTGGATGGCCGCCGCGCACAACCAGAGCACAAGCATCCTGACTGCACAGCGGCGGGCAGACGCAATGGCTGACGAAAGTTCAATCAAATTCACGCAAGCAAACCCGCCAAAAACACCACCGATTTCACCCGGCGGAAACCAGCCTTCCCTCCGGTCAGGTTTCCACCCGGGACGCTCCGCTCCAGCAGAGTGCTGATGATGTGACCCTTACTGTTTCAAGCGATAGTAACGGCTACCGCTTTCAATCGGAATGGTCACGGTGTTTTGGTTGCCGACAATGACTATCGGTTGGCTTACGGTCGTCCATGCGCCCGCAGCCCCAAGACTATCGGTCACCCACAAACTGAACCCGGTGGAGGCAGTAAGCCAGGAAAGTACGATCGAGTTCCCCTGCTTGACCACACTTAGCATCGGGGGCGCGGGAAATGCCGGGATGAAGTATTTCTGATTGAGATAGTTCTCTGCTGCCAAACGCTGAGCGTCCGAGACGGCGGAGTAAACCAGAATCTCGGCAATGTCGCCGTGCAGATACTGGGCCCCGCTGGGGAAAAGCATGCCCACGGTCACCCCCGCGGCGGAAAAGGCAATCCCGCCATTGGCCACGCTGCCCACCAGGTTGCCGTTGACATAGAGCTGCTTGAGGCCGTTGGCCACAAACGTCCCGGTCAGGATATACGGAACGTTATTTGATAAATCCGCACCAGCGGGCTCCAGGCTGCCAAAGGGACTGTCGCTGACCAACTTGACGCGTCCGGGAGTGCTGTCGCTGATTCCAAAGGCCCAACCACTCCAGTGGGCGATAAACTCCTCGGATGCGAAACTGTTCAGAGTGCTGGCCACAATCGAGATGCTGAACTGTTGCATGTCGAAGTCACTCGAGTTGTCCAACATAAACCCGGACGCGCCGTCAAAGCGAATCACCGGATAGACACCGCTGGCGAAATTGACGAGCGCCAACTGCGGTTTGCCTCTGGTGAGGTGGGAATCGTGTTCGTTAGGCGACCCGGCGCGATCGACCCAATCAGTCACGGTTCGTCCGTCCACATCGGTGGTAATTCCAGAGTCGGCCGCCAACCAGAGCAGGAGGTTATTGGTCGCAGGCAGAACCGAGGAAGCCGGGATGGCCAAAAGAACTCGCGAGTTCGTAGCAATCGTGTTGCCCACCAAGTCCTTAATACCGTTGACTGTCAGGGTATGCTTCGAACCGGAAGCGATACTTGAGGTGGTCAGGAACACCGTCTTCTCATCCGGCCCACGGACGGCCTGGTTGACCGTCACGCCATTGTCGATTGCGTAATTGCCGGCATTCGTGCCGGTGGCCGTGGTGACACTTTTCGAGAAGAGCACGGTCACTTTGCTGCTATTCAAGTAATCCCGCGTGCCCGACAGCAGGACGGGCGCATTGGTGTCCAAGACGACCGTGAGGAACGCGTTGGAACTTGTGACGCTGTTGAAGGAGTTGCTTAAGACGACGTTGTATCGCGCGTTTTGATCCAGGCGGGTCACGCTCGGCAGGGCATAAACGGGATTCGTCCCGCCGTCGATCGGCTGACCGTTGCGAAACCATTGAATGCTGACCGGCGCTGCTCCTTTAAAGCCGACCTCGAACGAGGCCGGTTGCAGCTCGGCGACCGTTACGCTCTTAGGTTGCGAGCTGATACTGATCGGGCCCGATCCCAAACCAAAGTACTTGTCGTTTAAATAAGCCCAGACCAAGGCTTGTTGAGATGAGGAAACCTCAGAATAAGCGATGATTTCGGCGATGTCTCCGGATGTCCACTGAGCACCGCCAGCGAGATAACCGACCGTTAGTTGCACATCAGATGCATAGACCAACGGCACTCCGGTCGCTGAACCCACCAGGTTGGTGCCGAGATAGAGCCTTTTGATGCCGCCAGCGCTCGTGTACGTCGCTGTCAGCAGATAGGGGGTGCCGGGCGTTAGCGTGGCATCGGCCGGTTCCAAGCTGTTGGGCGGCGCGGTAAACCATTTCACGCGATCGAACGTGC
>JBAXTC010000020.1:0-25786 GCA_037130375.1 Verrucomicrobiota bacterium
CTGATCCTTATCCGTTGGTTCTCCAGCCCCCTTCGGGCGATGATGATGTGTTCGGTAACAATGGCACCCAGGTGGACCCGGTGGGCGGCAATAACGATAATCACCTGAATACGCTGTGGTTGCGCTCGCCCCAGTTTTCCCTGGATGGTTCGGGTGATCTGACGGCGCAAATGGCGAGGGGTAAAGCTCACGGAAGCGCGCCCGCCAATGACACATCGGTCTCGTATATTGCGGACGGCTCGACGGGCTGGAAGGGCGTGGCCCTGCGCCGCGTCAGCGACGGCGCTTTCGTGCTGGCCAAACCCCGGACCAGTGAAGGCGACACGATGGTCACGGTCACCTTCACCACAGCCGAGCTGGCGCCCTACGTGGGCGTACACTGCACCCTGGACCTGATTAACTCCGAGAAGGGGGGCTGGGGCTGGCTGAGCATGGACAACGTCTCCATTCCGGGTGCCTTGGTGCTGCCGGCCAGGCTTGTGGCGGCCAGTCCTTCCCTTGTGCTCGGTAGCAGTTCAACCGTCGTCGCCAGCATTCCCATCAACTATAACGCGACCGTCCCGGTCACCGTGTATGTGACCAACAGCAATCCGAGCGTCATCACGATCAACGGCAGCACAGCGCCGGTAATCACGCTGACCTTTGCGGCGGGCGCGGCGTCCAGCCAGAATCTGACCGTGGCCGCCACCGGGCTGGGCTACGCCCGGTTTACGACCGGCTGTGCCAGCCTGATCAGCGACACCGCCGGCCTCACGGCGCTGCCGGCCTCCGGTTTGATTGGCCGTTGGCTTAGCGGTTCCGAAGACCTGCTGGACAAGTCCGGCTACTCTCCCGCCGGCACGCACGATGGCATACTGAGCGGAGGCGCGACCGCCACCTTTTCCTCGAGCGACGTGCCTCCGGGAGCCACCGGCTCGTCGCTGGACCTCGCCGCCTCGGGCGGCGCAGCGGTGTTAATTACCAACAGCACCACTGCGGATGGCGGCTACCGGCCGACGTTTGATGACGCCACCGCCCAGCAACTGAGCGTGGTTTTTTGGGCCAAGGGCATCCTGGGCTCATGGAGTCCGTTTGTCTCGAAATATGGTGAAGGCTCGGTAGGTTGGCAGGTGCGCAAACGCTCCGACCAGGCTGTGGCCACTTTCACGGTTCGCGGCACCGCCGGTGAGGATGATCCGTTCAATGGCTCGACACTGATTGACGATGGCGCCTGGCACCAGTTCGCCGCGACCTGGGACGGCGTTGCCGGCGTGCGCAAGCTCTACGTGGACGGCAAGCTGAATATCGTGGTGCCGCATGATGGCGGCCCGATGGGGTTGGCGAAGGCCAACTACCTCACATTGGGCGGCCGCTGCGGGGCCAATTCCTCGACTCCCGGTAATCCCTTCGCCGGCAGTCTATACGATGTGCAAATCTATGGCGTGGCTCTCAACGGCAGCGCCGTGCAAAGCCTGTTCACCCGTAACAGCAGCGCCATAACGGCGTATGCGGACAGCTCTGTCATTGACCTGGGCAAAACCGGCCAGGTCAGCATTTCCATCCCCGCCAGCGCCAACGCCTCTGCCGTCGTCACGGTGTTTGTGACCAATACCACTCCGGCCATTGTCAGCCTCGCCGGGGCGGTTGGCAACGTCGCGACCTTGACGTTCCCCGCCGGTGGAGTGACGAGCCAGACGCTCACACTGACTGGTTTGAGCGAAGGCCAGGCACAGCTCGCTTGCGCCGCCGCGAGTCTCACCGCCGCTTCCGCCGCGGTCAAGGTCTATGGTCCGCATCTGATCGGGCAGTGGTTCAACGGCACGGAAAGTTACACGAATGGGTCCACGTTCACTCCCGCCGCCACTCATGATGGCATCGAAGTCGGAACCATTGGCAATCTCGGTTTCACCACCGACACCCCTCCTTCCAAACCGGGCAAGGCGGCCCGGTTCGGCGGCGGCGTAGGCTTGATGATCGACAATAGCAGTCTGTTCGATGCGGGTTATGCACCGACCTTCGACGATGTGATCGCTCACCAATTCAGCATGAGCTTCTGGGCGAAAGGTTTCCCGGATACTTGGAATGCGTTCGTCTCCAAACGCGGTGACGAGGCCATCGGTTGGCAGGTACGCCGCGGCTACGGCCTTACCGAAGCCTTCACGCTCCGCGGCACAGGGTCGGGCAATGAGGATGGGGTGGGGTCCGTCGCGATTAACGACGGCCTCTGGCATCACTTTGCCGCCGTTTGGGACGGCCGCACAGGCAAGCGCAAGTGTTACGTGGATGGCGCTCTCGATGCCAGCATCAATCTCACCAACGATTTTGCTCTTATGATGATGGCACCGAATCATCACCTCATTCTGGGGGCGCGCGAGCAGGGGCAAGTTCCTAGTCCGGGAATCGAGGGGACCTACAACGGTTTGCTGTATGACGTTCGCATGTACAACTATCCGCTGAGCGCTGCCGAGGTGCAGGCCCTGTCATTTATCGCCGCCCTGAAGGTGTCCGCTGCGCAACGCTCGCTCCAGGCGCCGCAGACCATGACGGTGGCTGTGATTCTTCCAGCCGGGGCCAACCAAAGCCAGGCGGTGACGCTTAAGTTGACGAACGACACGCCCTCCATCGCCTCGCTGGTCGGCGCGGTCGGCAACGTTCTGACATTGAATTACCCGATGGGCGGTTCGCTCACTCAGCAGGTTACTGTGGCCGGCATTGCCGACGGCGCAGCCAAACTCACCGCCACCGGCGGCGGTTTCGTGGCAGGCATCGGCAAGTTCAACGTTTGGGCCGATCCTGGCTCCCGATTGATCGGCCACTGGCTCTCCGGCGCCGCCGACCTGGTCGAGACCTCCAGGTTCCGTCCCGCAGGTACGCACGATGGCGTAGCCGTCGGTGCCAACGCCAGCGCCCTAACGTTCTCCGGCGACGTGCCAGCCGCTTATAGTGGCGGCCAATCGCTCGACCTGAGCGTCGGCAACGTGGCGGTGATGGTCACCAACTCCTCCGCAGTCGAGTTGGGTTACGTCGAGACCTTCGACAACCAGATAGCCAATAAGTTTAGCATCGCTTTTTGGGCCAAAGGAACGCCGGCCGGCGAGTGGAACCCGTGGCTTTCGAAGCGTGGGGAAGGCGACTGGGGTTACCAGGTTCGCCGGCACAGTAACACCACTCCCACCCGCCCGACCTTTACTCTCCGCGGCACCGCAGGTGAGGATGATCCATGGGCTGGCGCGACGGTTGATAGTGACAATTGGCACCATTACGCGGCAACTTGGGACGGCACAGCCGGGATGCGGAAGCTCTATCTGGATGGTAATGTCATCCTGAGCATGTCGGGCGACTATGGTCCCATGGGGTTGCCCACCGCCGACCATCTGGTGCTCGGTGGGCGCGACCAGGGAGGATTCGGGAATTTCTTCCAGGGCCTCTTGTACGACGTCCGTATCTATAGCTACGCACTGAGTTCTCAGGAAGTCGGCGTCATTGTCAACCCACCCACCACATTCTCGATTGCCGTGGCGCACCAGACCATCCCGTTGGGTGAAACGGTGCAGTTGGCAATAACCCTGCCCACAGGCGCGACCGCGACCGCACCGATCACGGTGTACCTGACCAACAACAGTCCTGGGGTTGTGACCATCGTTGGTCCCACAGCGATTACGTTCCCGATTGGGTCGCTGGTTCAAGTGGTGAACCTCCTAACCATTGGTCCGGGGCAGATCAACATCACCGCCGGCGCCGCCGGGGTGGGCTCGGCAGTGCTGACCACGGTGAATATGGTGGTCGCGCCGAAACTGATCGGACATTGGTTTAGCGGTGCGGCGGACCTGACCGACAAGTCGGGTTATACGACGGCCGGAACGCACGACGGCGTGGTCGTCGGCGCCAATCCAGAAGCGCTGACGTATTCGACCGACGTGCCAGCCGGTTTCCCCGGGCAATCGCTCGATCTCACCGCCAATACGAACTCCGGAACCAGCGTCGGCGTGGTGGTTACTAATAGCGCCAATTTTGATGGCGGCTATCGGCCGACCTTCGACGATGGGATTTCCTCGGTCTTCAGTGTTGCCCTTTGGGCGAAAGGCGTGCCGGGCTCTTGGAGTGGATTCATTTCCAAGCGCGGTGAGGACGGCATCGGGTGGCAAGTGCGCCGCGGGGGTGGCGACACTGAAGCCTTCACCATCCGCGGCACGGCGTCGGGCAACTACGATGGCGTAGGGTCCGTGACGATCATCGATGGCCAATGGCATCACTTTGCCGGCGTTTGGGACGGCGTGATGGGCATTCGCAAGTGCTACGTGGACGGCGTCCTCGATCCCAGCATCAACCTTCTGGGAGACTTTGCCCCAATGAGCATGGCACCCAACTATCACGTGGGCATCGGGGCGCGGGAGTCGGGCACACCCGGGGGGTTCGAATCTTGGTTTGGCGGCAAGCTCTACGATGTGCGCATCTACAACTATTCGATCACCCCGGCGGAAGTGGCGTCCCTGATCGGCCATGTATCGCTCAACGTGCAAGCCGGGGCCAACCACAGCGTCATCCTGACCTGGCCCACCACCGCTGGGTTCGTGCTCCAGACCAACACCACCATCAATAGCGTTTGGGGCGAAGCCACCGGCATAATCGTGACCGACCAGAATGGTGTGAGCAGCGTCACCAATACTGCCGCTGGCAGCGCGAGGTTCTACCGACTCATCCGCCACTGATTCTGTTCAGCGCAGAGATTGACCCGAACATTGTCCGAACAGCAAAGGCCACCGTCAACGTGGCCTTTGTTTTATCAATGCACCATACAATGCGAGCCTGTTTGGTATTGCTGAATTGCCTGCTGGCCGCTTCTGCCCGCGCGGAGGTGCATGTCTTTATTCAAGAGGAAAACCGGGCCGCCTCAGTCAGATATGAATGCACAGGCGGTGAGGTGGTCCGGGCGTTCGCCCTCAATGTGTCAGTCGATCGCGGCCAGATTACCGGCGTTTCCAATTATTTCAGGGGCGAGAGCACGCCCGCGGCACAAGGTTACGGCATCTTCCCAGCCGCATTTCGCGACCATATCACAGTCGGCACGGGAACCAATATCAATTGGGAAGTCCCCGGATACACTCCTCTGGCCGTCATCGGTGACCGGCCAGCCGACACCCTGCCCGGCATCAACTCGAGTGGGGTCACGTTGGAATTCGGCGGTCTGTGGGATCCCGCTGTGCCGGATGCCGTTCCGCCGGCGACCGGAACGCTGTGTACGCTGCAAATCAGCCAGGCGGCCAACCTGTCTGTCGCCGCCAACCTCAGCCGAGGGGGCGTTATTTCGTCGTCCTCGGATATTGCCATCACGCCAATGTTCACCGGGGCCTTCGTTGACCCGGCATTTCCAGCCATCACCGGCCTAACGCTGACCAATGGGGTCATCACCATCAGCTTCGTTGGAGGTGAACTCGTGAGCGCGGCGACGCTCGGCTCGGCCTGGGTGGGAATCGGGCAAACCAACGGGGTGTACATGGAAACGGTCGGGCAAGGGAACTGCAAATTCTATCGTGTTCGACACCGATAATCGGCGGCGATCAACCGCGCAGGCTGCATAGCCGTGAAACTCCTTCCCGCACAATGAAAAGTCGTTTGACCGCCTTGCTAACCGCGTTTGGCCTGTTGCTGGCCGTCCTTTCGGCTCGCGCCGACTATCATGTCCAGGGGTATAGGTACCTGTCACCCGTGCCGGAGGCCGAGTATTGCTCGGCGCAGACGCGGTTGGTTCTCGTGCGTTTCGACAGTGTCTTGCTGGTCGATGTGACCAACCTGTTTACGTCTTTTATCACCGTGACCGGAGCCAACAGCGGCAATCATCCCGGGACCACTCACATCGCCAGTGACGGCAGGACCGTCATCTTCACGATGTCCAAAGATTTCAGCGCCAACGAACTGGTCACCGTGGGGCTGAACCCGGGGCTGAGTCCGGGCGCGGCTGGAACGGTCTTGCCTTATCAGTATCGGTTTGTGATATCGACTCATCTGCCGGATACTGGTTCGATTACCGCCCGGGGCGACAACCCGCCGACCGGCAGCAAGGGAAACGCTTTCGACGGTATTGGTGGCACGAAATGGGTGGATTTGGTGGTGCCGAACGGCAGCGGCAGTTATAGCTGGATACAATACCTCTACCCGGGAAGCGAGACCCGTGTGGTCAACCAGTATGCCCTCACCTCGGCTGGTGATTCTCCCGAGCGCGATCCCAGCGACTGGCGTATCTACGGTGTGGACCAGTCCACCAATCTCGTCCTGCTGGCCAGGCAAACGAACCAGGTTTTCGGCAGCCGGGGCCAGAAAAACACCTACACGATTACCAACGTCATCGCCTATCGGGGATATCGTCTGGAGATAACCCGCGTCAATAATCCCGCCACCGCCACTGCCGTTCAATTGGCGGAACTCGAGTTTATCGAACCGAAGGGCACCCTATTGAGAGAAGTCTGGATGGGCATCTCAGGCACGGCGGTCACGGATTTGACGGGTAACGCCAACTTCCCCAACAACCCGAGCGCCAGCGATCAACTGTCGAGCTGTGAAGCCCCCATCGATTGGGCCGACAATTACGGCACCCGGATTCGCGGCTTTATTACGGCTCCAAACACAGGCAATTTCGTGTTCTGGATATCGAGCGATGACGCCAGCGAGTTGTGGCTGAGCACCGATGCGAACCCGGCCAACAAGCGGCTCATTGCCTCAGTGCCGGGCTGGACCAATCCTCGCGAGTGGAGCAAATACAGCGAGCAGAAATCGGCTGCGTTCGGTCTGACCGCGGGGCAGAAATACTATGTCGAGGCGCTGCAGAAGGAAGGCAGCGGTGGGGATAACGTTGCCGCCGGCTGGGCCAAACCCGGCCAGGCCACGACCAATCCTTCGGAAGTCATACCCGGTTCGGTGCTGTCCCCCTGGCCGGGCGGCTCTTCAGCTCTGGCAGTTCTGTCGTCCGGGTCGAGGCATGTCCACTCGCTTGTTGAAGCCGCCGGCCTGACAAATCCTGGGAAGGAACTACAAACCCACAGTCCGCAGTTCACCACCAAGGCCGCTATTTTGCCCAAAGGTGTTTCTGTTCCCACCGGTTTTCCCCTGATCAATATCACCGTTAACAACAACCCGGACCCGGAATACATCTTCATCGACAACCGTGGAGGCAACGGCACACCGTACAATGTTATCTTTGATAACAGCGGCTCACCCGTCTGGTATCAACTGATGCCCGACGAGCGCCGCGATATGAAGGTGCAACACAACGGCATGTTGACCATGCTCGCGCGCACCGGCGGCTACCGGTTTATCGGCCTGAACACAAACTATGTGGAGGTAGCCAGTTACTGGGCTGTCAACGGTTACGGGGTTGACGAGCATGAACTTCAGGTGCTGGCGGATGGAACATACTTCCTCGTCGGACTGACAGGCCAGAGTGTGGACATGAGTCGCTATGTGGCGGGCGGCAATCCTTCCGCCTCCGTCACCGAGCAGGTCATCCAGGGCTTCACTTCCGGCGGTGAACTCGTGTTCCAATGGCGAGCCTGGGATCATCTCGACGTTCGGGACCAGCAGCAATTTATTGATATCACCGCGAGCGGCTTCGATTTTCCCCACATGAACGCCATCGATGTGGATACCGATGGCCACATTCTGCTTTCCAGCCGCAATACGAGCGAAATCACCAAGATCAACCGTGATACGGGCGAGATCATCTGGCGGCTGGGCGGCGCTCATAACCAATTCACATTCGTAAACGATGCCCTTGGCGGACCTCGGAACCAGCATGCCGTGCGCATGGTCACAACGAATCGTTACACCCTGTTCGACAATGGCAATCTGCATAGCCCCTCGGTGTCGCGCGGCGTCGAGTATCTCGTGAATCCGAGCAACATGACCGCCACGCTGGTATGGCAGTATCCGCCGACACCCACCACGAGCCTGTATTCCTTTTACATGGGCAATGCTCAACGTCTGCCCAATGGAAACACCCTCATCAATTGGGCGGTCGGCAATCTGCCCAAGCTCACCGAGGTCCGCCCTGATGGAAACAAAGCATACGAGATGAACTGGGCGAACGGCTATGAGGCATACCGGGTTTGGCGTTGCCCCTGGCAGGGCGTGGCCCTCAAGCCGAACCTCATCATCGAGCCCTACCCGGACAAACTGACGCTCATCTTCAACAAATTCGGCGACACCAACGTGGCCTATTATCGCATTTACGGCGGAACCACGTCTCAGCCGACCAATGTGCTCGCTACGACGCCAATCACGCTGGCGAACCTCCAGAACCTGAAAAATCAAACTCAATATTACTTTCGCGTGACGGCGGTCAGCCGCGCCGGGAAGGAGAGTGATTATTCAGACGAGCAGAGTGTTTTTGTGAATATCATTCGTCCCGGTCAAAACCTGGTTGCCAATGGCGATTTCTCTCTCGGAACCACTTCGTGGATATGGGCCCTCAGCGGGACCGCCAGCGCGACCTGGAGCATCGTCAGTGGCGCGGCTTATGTTCATGCTACAAGCCCGGGCACGGCGTTATCAGACATTCAACTAAGGCAGGCCGGGCTGAGGTTGGTCCAGGGCAACCAATACGTGCTGGAATTCGACGCGTGGTCCTCTGCGCCACGGACGATGGAAGCCAGGCTGGGGCAGAACCAGTCTCCGTGGACGGCATATAAGATCACGAGCCCATCGCTCACCCCGACGCGCCAGCATTTCAGCTACCCCTTTGTCATGGCCAATGCGACGGATTTGAACGCCCGGTTGGCGTTCAACCTGGGCGCTTCAACCCGGGACGTTTACCTCGACAACGTTTCGCTTTGGATGGTGGCACCCGGCGACTTCAACCGAGACCGGTATGTCGGGTTGTTTGATTTCTCGGTGTTCGCCGGGCAATGGCTGCAGCAGGGCACGGGGCTGACCTCGGACCTGAACGGCGACGCAAGCGTGGATTTCAGAGATTTCAAAATGCTTGCAGAGAGCTGGTTCGGTGGGGCACACTGATGATGCAGAGCAATCGAAACGTAATGGAACAAGAACTGTTTAGCGGTGAACACAATAGTCGGGTAACAAAAATAGAAAGAGGAGACTCGAAATGAAGACGAAAAGAATCCTATGGATATGGTCAATAGTTGTAACGGTGTTTTCCTTTGCTTGCGTGAAGGCAACTGCCCAATTGCCGCCGGATTTTCCTATTTTGACGGTCACGACCTGCGATACCAACGCCGTCGGTGACGGCTACATATTTCTGGAGGTGACCGACTCCTGGACAAACGGAGGCTACTATGTGATGATACTGAAGAACGACGGCACGCCTGTTTGGTACCAGAACGTGACCAACCACAATTATGATTTCAAGGTGCTGCCGAATGGCTATCTGCACTATGCGCCGTTTTTCCACACTCATTCCTGGACTGGCGGCGGTGATTGCACGCACGAAATCCTGGATAACAACTACCATTCCAAGGAAACGATCCGAGCCGGCAATGGCTACGCGGCTGACGCGCACGATTTCCAGTTGCTGCCTAACGGCCATGTGCTTTTGCAAGGCTATTACCGGACGCAGATGGACGTGAGCAAGTACGTGGCGGGCGGGTATCCCAACGCAATGGTCGCCGGAGCCATCATTCAGGAACTGGATGCGCAACGGAACGTCGTCTTTCAGTGGCGGTCGTGGGACCATTTCACCCTTCTGGGCTATTACGGCCCCTATTTGTCGCCGAATAACCCCGCCGGAAGAAATCCTGTTATCGATGCTTTTCACCTCAATACCGTTGTTCTGGATACCGATGGAAACCTTCTGGTCTCCAATTTCGGAATGGACGTTTGGAAGATCAACCGCCAGACGGGTCAGATCATCTGGCGCCTGGGCGGCCTGGCCAATCAGTTTACATTCGTGGGTGTGGACCCGCGGCTGGCCATGGGACATTTCTCCGGCCACACTGTGAGCCGGTTGGATAACGGCAACATTCTGATCTACTGCAATGCCGACCAACTCGCGACGCGGACGTCGAAGGTGTTCGAGTACAGGCTGGACGAGACCAATAAGGTCGCCACTCTGATGTGGTCATACGCCCCTCCGACGAATTACTACGCCTGGCACTACGGCAGCGCCCAGCGCCTTTCCAACGGCAATACGTTCATCGGCTGGGGCGGCGCCAACATCATGCCCGGTATTGGCGGTGTCACCAACCAATTGATTCCCGCCTGCACCGAGGTCACGGCGAGTGGGGCAGTGGTGTTCGAGCTGAAATTCAGTGATGCGCGAATGGCCAGCTATCGAGCCTTCCGGTTTGTTTATCCGCCTGCCTCCCAGGCCATCACGGCTTCGGCGTTCGAACTCACCGCTGGCAATTCATACAGCTTTGGCGCGACCGGCGTTTCCATGGACATCAATAGCGGCGGCGGAGGCTACAACCAGGCAACGGTAACGCGTGAGCCTTACGCCCCGGTGGATCCGCTGTTCCCAGGCAAGGCTCCACGGGTCTTGCCGGCGCGCGTCAAGCTGACCGCAGTCAGTATCAATGCCCTCGATGCTCAGATGAATTTTGGCACAGCCAGCTTCGGCATGACCGACCCCGCTAAACTAACCGTGTACTACCGTGGTCAAGCCGGCCAGGGCCTGTTCGTCCCTCTCGACACCCAGTACAACCCTGTCACTCTACAATTGCAAGCAACCGTAGCGATGACGGCACAGTCCGGCGAGCTTGGCGAGTTTATCTTCGGGTATCCGGACGTGGTCGAGGTGGCCAACCCTCCCATCCTGGCCGCCGCGGAGAATTACCGTGGCGTTCAGCCGTACGAGATCGTCGGTCCCCTGCCAGCGTTGCCCGGCACCAATTACGCCGTCAACCAGCAACTGCCGATCAGTCTCGCCTGGTCACCGAACGGCATGGCTGGTTGGTATCAGCTCCAAATTGCCACCAGCAACGATTTCGCTGCCACCGTCGTGGACGCACCCTATCTAACCGACGCCTTTTATGTCTGGAGCAATGCCGCCCCCGGCACAATCTACTATTATCGCGTCAATACCTCGAATGACGGAGGAACGAGTGGCTGGTCCAATGGTTCATTTCGAACCGTCGCTCCCATGCTCGCGGTTACCGCCCCCAACGGTGGGGAGGCCTGGCAACGCGGTTTGAAATACTTCGTTCAATGGCGAGGCAATACTCCCGAGCCGGTGGTGATTGATCTCTACAAAGGGGGCGTGTTTCTCAAGACGCTCGCCACCAATGCCAATACCGGCGCCTATTTGTGGAATATCAGTTACACCCTCTCGACCGGCAGAGATTACTCGATCAAGATCGGAAGTTCAACGAACGGAGGCCTGTCTGACACCAGCGACCTGCCGTTCAGCGTTATCGATGCGCCGGGGATCAACCCCAGTTCAGTGACTCGGCTGCCAGACCGACGCGTGCAATTCGGCCTGACAGCTCCGGGCGCGGCTCAGGTCACAGTCCTGGTCTCGACAAACCTGTCCGCGTGGGAGGTGCTCGGGATAGTGCCGCTGACCAGTGACACGGCCGTTTTCACGGACGACACCGCCACCAACTCCACTTCACGGTTCTATCGCCTGCGGGTGCCGTGAACTCCGAGGTGCGGCACGTGACCAGCCCCTAAGAAAGCGGCAGAGTAAACTCAAACGTCACTCCGGTTGCGTCTTCGCCGGCATCCGTGTCGTCGATATTTGCGATGGTCCATTATCCCACCTCAACCGTGACTTTCAGGTTGGTGGCATCTCCGATGAACCATTTCTGGACGTAGAGGCTGCCGATGATGGGGGCTTCGCCTTGGGTCTGGACCTCGGCGAACTTGACGGTGTTCTTGGTGTCCTTCTCTTTTTGGAACTGAACGGTTTTGGTTTTCTTTTCCATGATTTGATATTGGTTGATGGTTTTGCATTAATCGACGTTTTTCTGGTTGAGGGTTGAAATGAAGTGGGGACGATTTGCTCGGGGACCACCAGTTTGACGGCCGAAACGAGCGAGGGTATTCTAACGCACATGAACCTAACGTCGCAAACATGAATCTTCCTCGCATGCTTGGAATGGCAGTGTTGTTGAGCTTCGCTATCGAAGGCCCTGCTATTCTCCATGGACAGCAAGTGGATTACTACGCGGCAATCTGGGACCAAAGCACGGTGCCGGCATGGGTGGGTCGGCACCGAATGACGGAGGCGGATTACCAGGCGGCTTTCAACGATTACGCCAGTCAGGGCTACCGCCTGCGCCAGGTCAGTGGCTATGCGATCAATGGCGTGGATTATTATGCCGCTGTATGGGATAAGGCGCCGACGCCTGGTTGGGTGGCTCGGCATCGGATGACCGCGGCGGATTATCAGGCGGCGTTTGATCTGTATCTCAGCCAGGGTTACCGCCTTGTTTGGGTCAACGGGTATGCCATCGGCGACTCCGATTACTATGCGGCAATCTGGGAACAGGGATCAGGCCCAGCCTGGGTGGCTCGGCATCGGATGACGGCGACAGATTACCAGGCGGCATTTGATCTGTATCTCAGCCAAGGTTACCGCCTCCTGGAGGTCAGCGGGTACACCATCAATGGCACCGATTACTACGCGGCAATCTGGGACCAAAGCACGGTGCCGGCATGGGTGGGTCGGCACCGAATGACGGAGGCGGATTACCAGGCGGCTTTCAACGATTACGCCAGTCAGGGCTACCGCCTGCGCCAGGTCAGTGGCTATGCGATCAATGGCGTGGATTATTATGCCGCTGTATGGGATAAGGCGCCGACGCCTGGTTGGGTGGCTCGACATCGGATGACCGCGGCGGCTTACCAGGCGGCATTTGACCTGTATCTCGGCCAGGGTTACCGCCTGGTGGCGGTGGACGGCTACTCCGTCAACACCGACCCCAGCCCCGTTCCCGACATCCCTGCGAGCGGCGTCCCCGTTCTCGCTCTGCAGGCCTTTGATGACTTCATGAAGCGGTTTATGGGGGCGCGCGGCATTCCTGCGGCGGCGCTCTGCGTGTCACGGAACGGAACGATTCTCCTGGAGCGAGCCTATGGCTGGCAGGACCAAGCGAGGCTCATTCCGCTGAGACCCAGCGCCATGTTTCGCATTGCCAGCCTTTGCAAGCCAATCACAGCTTCCGCCATCCAAGCCCTGATCGCCCAAGGTCAACTTAGCCCCGATGCCCATGCGTTCAACCTGGGCCAGGCCGGGGGCGGTATCCTCGCCATCACGCCTTTTGTGACTCCGGATCCGCGGCTGGCCTCTGTCACAGTTGCTCATCTGCTGGCGCACACCGGGGGGTGGGATCGGGGCCTTTCCGGTGATCCGATGTTTGAATCGATTAGCATCGCCTCCGCTCTAGCCATTCCCGGTCCACCGGGGCCGGAGGATATCGCGCGGTACATGATGGGCCGCCCGTTGGACCACGCGCCTGGCACCACTTATTCCTATTCCAATTTCGGATACATGCTGTTGGGTTTGATTCTACAGCAGGTCAGCGGCAGCAATTACGCGGATTATATCCACTCGCAACTTTTTTCACCTCTGGGCGTCGCCGCCACCGAGATCGAACTGGGTCACACACTTGCCGCCCAGCGTAACCCGCGCGAGCCATGGTATTCCGATCCTGGCATTGGCCCGAGTGTGTTCTCTCCGAGCCAAAACGTTTTGTCCCCCGATGGCAGCTTCTATCTGGAAGCGATGGAAGCTCACGGCGGACTTATTTCGACATCTGAGGCATACGCCCGGTTTCTGAATGCCTACTGGATTGACGGCAGCCCAAGAGCAGGAAACGGGCAGGATTGGACCTTCTTGGGCTCGCTGCCTGGGACCTTCACCCTGGGACGCCAGCGTCCCGACGGAGTGAACATTGTGGCTTTCTTCAACCAACGCAGTGATAGCTCGTGGCTCCCTTACGAGGACATCCAGGCCCAGATGGATGCTGCCGCCATGTCGATTACTTCCTGGCCCAGTCAGGACATTACTCGGATATTACCCTCACAACCTCGACTTTCGTTTAATCTTGCGGCCAACCGTCTGAGTTTTGTTTCTGAGGAAGGGCGCATTTATCAGGCACAGAAGTCTGCGGATCTCCATACCTGGTTCAATCTAGGTGCGCCATTCGTTGGCGACGGATACCCCATGCAGGTCGTTCCAGACCTGAACGGCACCCCTTCCCCCGGTTCTGGTTTCTATCGCTTAATGATCGAGTGACCCATCCCGAGCACTTTCGTCTGGCCCCAATCACCGCGCTCGCGGATGTTCCAGGCATCAATTTCAATGACCAGGGTGAAGGGCTGGGTGGGCGGTCTTTCGGTGTGGCCAGCCAGTTGTTGAATGTCCGACCATGTGTTCAGTTGAGCCAGGGACCGGGCGCGTCGTTGCTGGGCTTTGGCATGGCTCGCTCGTCGCGGTGTCATGCTCTACGCCGCTGACCTGTACCCTATCCTGTCCGTATATGAGAGCGATCACCTACACCGCCGCTCGGGAGGGCCTGGCGGCTACGATGGATGAAGTGTGCCGCGACCGCGCGCCAGTGATCATCACCCGCAAACGCGACAGATCTGTGGTCATGTTGTCGCTTGAGGACTATGAGTCGCTCGAAGAGACCGCTTACTTGCTTCGCAGCTCCGCCAATGCCCGACGGCTCCTCCAAGCCGTCGAGAGTCTGGCCCGAGGCAAAGGCAGAAAGGCGGCTCAATTCCGGATTTAGCGTAGGAACACCGGAATCGCCTGTATTTGCAGGGCATCGGCTAACTACGACGAAATCGTCAGGTCTCACGATTTTCAATGAGTGCGGCAAACGCTCGCGGTCGTGGCTTCAAGATCGAGGAGCGCGTAACGCGCCAGCCGGGCGTAAATACACATCCTATGGCAGGAGCACCTGTGGAGATGGGAGATACCTGCGACAATGCGGGAGCCGAGGCGGGTTCCGTTCGTTGGCGGAGGATAATGGCCAGGCGGGAGACTTGACCTGCGGCGTGGGAACTTCCAGATAACCTCACACGGCTGCCGCCTTTGGAACCACCTCCAAGCCAAGCCGGTCAAGTTACCCGGCCCATTCCGCCGGCCCGCCGACTGGTTTGCCAAGATGCGCACATTCCCGCACGCCGGGCCGTTTCGGACTTGCAATCGTGCGGCAGCGGAGGCAAAAGTTGTCCGGCTTTATGAACTCTGCTGTGCCAGATTTCGATTCCGATGCCGAGCCGATGCCGTCTCGCGAGGGCGCGCCACTTTTCACGATCGGCTACGGCGCGCGCACGCTCGATGAATTTCTGGCGGTGTTGAAGGCGAATCAGATCGAGTATCTGATCGATGTGCGCACGGCGCCTTTCTCGAAGTTCAAGCCGGAGTTCTCCAGGGAGTTGCTCCAGTACCACGTCGAGCGCGCCGGCCTCCGCTACGTGTTCATGGGTGACACCCTTGGCGGCCAGCCCAAAGACCCGGCCTGCCACAACGATGGCAAGGTGGATTATGACAAGGTGCGGGCGCAGCCGTTTTTTCAGGGCGGATTGGAGCGGCTCAAGAGGGCCTTCAATCAGCACCGCCGCGTGGCCCTGATGTGCAGCGAGGGCCGGCCGGAGCAGTGCCATCGCAGCAAGCTCATCGGCGAGGCTCTGGCGACCGCAGGCGTTCCCATGCATCATATCGACGTGGATGGCCAGGTGCTGACACAGGCGCAGGTGATCGCCCGGCTCACGCACGGGCAGATGGATTTGTTCGGGGCCGCGTCCTTCACCTCGCGCAAGCGCTACGCCCCGGCCGAGAACTATGCCAAGTCCGAGCCGCCATGACTGAGCCAGTCACACGTCTGAAGTTCGTGACGCTCGGAGTCTATGGTTTCACTCCCAGCGCCTTCTTCGAGGCCCTCCAACGTGCCGGCGTGGACACCTTTTGCGACATCCGCTGGCGGCGGGGCGTGAGGGGGCGGGAATACGCCTTCGCCAACAGCGCGCGGCTCCAGCAACGGCTGGCGGAACTGGGCATCCGATATATGCATTTCCGCGAACTGGCGCCCACCCCCGCGTTGCGCCAGCGTCAGGCGGCGGCCGATAAGGCGCAAGGCGTCGCCAAGCGCCAGCGCGCTGCCCTGGGCGAGCTGTTTATCAGCGGGTACCACGAGGAACGGCTGGCTGCCTTCGACAGCCGGAAGTTTGTTGACCAACTGGGAAATGGCGCGCGAGTCGCCGCCCTGTTCTGTGTCGAGCGTCAGCCGACGGCCTGCCATCGCTCGCTGCTGGCCGCGCGATTGCAGCAGGATCTGGGAGTGGAAATCGCGCACCTGGCGCCGGAATGAGACCCGCATGAAAGTTCTTATTGTGGCCAAGACACGCCGGGGCGGAGGAGCTTGTGTCGGTGGCATCACGGAGGAAGGGCGC
Source organism: Verrucomicrobiota bacterium (assembly GCA_037130375.1). Lineage (GTDB taxonomy): Bacteria > Verrucomicrobiota > Verrucomicrobiia > Limisphaerales > UBA8199 > JAPLUA01. The sequence continues at coordinate 16,336 of JBAXTC010000020.1, forward strand.
AGCGTGCGGTTGGTGGTCCCGGATGCCGCCACCCATGACCACGCTGGTCTCGAATATGAGGTGGGTGAGGTCTGGGAAGTTGAGGCCACACCCGGCGAGCACATCATCCCACCCCACGTCGAAAACACCATTGTATGGCGCGCCCACCGCCTGAGGCGTTTGGCAAACGTGGAAAGAGTCATTCTTCGCTTCATGCCGCCCGTGGCAGGGGGGCCGGAGAAGCTTTTCGACGGGCGGTTGCAGGCCTCGTCCTCCGGCGCGCTCTACGTCGTCGAGCGTGCGGGCCTGCCCAGTCACAGCACGATGTTCTGGACGCCGGACCAGCCGCTGACGCTGGACTGCGAGAGCAAACGCATCCGCTACCGCTACCCGACGAGTGATGGCGGCCGCACAGTTACCTTCGTGGGCTATCAGGAGCCGATAACAGCCATACCTGCCGGCACCCTCCTGCGCGTTTCGCTCGCCCATTGGTGGCGGCCCAAGGAACGACCGGACGAGGAACTGCGCTGTTACGTCCAATTGTCAGGATGGTTTCTCGATCCCAAGACACAGACGCCCAGCGCGCCACCTGGGCGTCCCACCGATGCCAGCCAGGACGAGTTGGCTCGCATTGACGCTGAAGCGACGCGCCAGAGCGATCAACCGCAGCTTACGCCAGCGACGGCGGACCTGCGCCGCGCGCGCGAGGTTCTGAAACAAACGTTCGGGTTTGCCGAGTTCCTTCCGGTCCAGGGCGAGGTCGTGGCCCATGTCCTGCAGCGCCACGACACGCTGGCCGTGATGCCGACGGGCGGCGGGAAATCGCTGTGCTACCAATTGCCCACCTTGCTCCTGGATGGGATCACCGTGGTGGTATCGCCTTTGATTGCGCTCATGCAGGACCAGGTCAGCCAACTCGAGCAGCTCAAAGTGCCCGCCGCGTTTCTCAACAGCACGCTGCTCCTGCGCGAATACCTGTCCGTCACCAACCGCGTCCGCCACGGTGCGGTCAAGCTCCTCTACGCTGCTCCCGAGACCCTCTTGCGGCCGGAGACACTGCTTTTGCTGGAGCAGAGCCGGGTGACCTGCCTGGCCGTGGACGAGGCCCATTGCATTTCCGAATGGGGCCACGATTTCCGGCCCGAATACCGCCACCTGCAAGAAGTACGCCGGCGCTTTCCCCAGGCCGTCTGCCTGGCCCTTACCGCCACCGCCACGGTGCGTGTGCGTCAGGACATCCGGCGACAGCTCGGCATCCCGGCGGAAGGCGAGTTTGTCGCCAGTTTCGACCGGCGGAACCTGTTCCTGGCCGTGGAACCGCGCCACGACGGCCTGGCCCAAACGCTTGCCTTTCTGGAGAAGCGCCGCGGCCAATGCGGCATCATTTACTGCGGTACGCGCCAACAAGTGGACGAACTGAGCGCCGCTTTGAACGCCAACCATTGGTCCGCTCTGCCTTACCACGCCGGCTTGCCAGACGACGTGCGCTGCCACAACCAGGCACGGTTCATCCGTGGCGAGGTATCGATTATGGTGGCGACGGTCGCGTTCGGCCTGGGCATCAACAAATCAAACGTCCGTTTCGTTCTCCACTACCACCTGCCCAAGGATGTGGAGAGCTACTACCAGGAAATCGGCCGGGCTGGCCGGGATGGACTGCCCGCCGACTGCCTCCTGCTCTACAGTCTCGGCGATGCCGTGCTGCATCGCCACTTCATCGACGCAGGGGCCGAGTCTCAGCGCCAGGGCCGCAAGGACCGGCTCAATGCGCTCCTGGGCTACGCCGAGGCGATGGAGTGCCGCCGCATCCCGCTGCTGGCTTGCTTTGATGAGACGCTGGCCGGGCCGTGCGGCCATTGCGATAACTGTGTTCAGGCGCCGGAAGCCGGCGAGACGACCGACGTGAGCGTGGCCGCGCGGGAATTCCTTTCCTGCATTCAACGAACCGGCGAGGTGTTCGGCTCGGCGCACATCATCGCGGTGCTGCGCGGCTCGTGCTTGAAGAAGGTCCGCGCTCATGGCCACGAGCGGCTGAGCGTGTTCGGCATCGGAAAAGAACTCTCAACTGATGAGTGGCGCCGGCTCGCGCAACAATTCATCCGCCAGGGCTTGGCGCATCACGACCTCGAATTCGGCGGTCTGCAGCTCACGCCCAAAGGCTGGCAGGTCTTGAAAGGAGAAACGGTTCGGGTGAAGTCATGCCCGGCTCCCGCCGACGGCACGTCAGATCCAATTACTCGACCCATCCGCAGGGGGCATTTCAACGAGATCGGTCAACTGTTCTGTGCCGGGCATTCGATTGACAACATCGCCCAGCGCTGCGCGATCCAGCGCGAAACGGTCATCCAAAACCTCTACCGCTACCACGAATCCGGCGGCCAACTCGATGCCCAGCGTCTGCTGGCCTTGTCCAGTTTGCCAGAGCCGGAGCGTCGCCGGGTGCTCGACACCTTCAGGCGCCTCGGGCTGGAGCGCCTTGCGCCCGTCCACCTGGCCTTGGCCGGCGCGGTGTGTTATGACGAGTTGCACCTGCTTCGACTTTACGAACTCTGCCGAGGACAGCCCGCCATTGCCTGATTTCGGCATCATCCCGTGAGATGGCATTTTCGCAGCTTGACGGCTTTCGACACGGACTTCAGAGTTCACTGGTGAATTTGTTGGCAGACGGACTTCAGGTGGCGGCGCGGGGTCGAAGAATCAGCTTCCTTTCATTGGCGACGCTGCTTTTGCTGGCTGGCCTGGCGCCTCGCGCCGGAGCGGAGAAGCGCTCAGCGGCAGCCGACTTCACTTTTATCCATGCGAGCGACGTCCACACGCCCATGGCCAAGAGCAAAGCCACCCTCTCGCGAGTAGCCGGTTTGGGCGAAATCGATCTGGCGCCGTTTGGCATCAAGGTTCCGAAGCCGAGCTTCGCCATTGTGAGCGGCGACCTGACAGAGTTCGGTGGGGGCAGCGGATGGTGGGAGGAGTACCTGTCCTATTGGAAGGGGTGCGGTATTCCCGTGTATCACGGACTGGGAAATCACGACAACACGTGGCACGCCAACATCAAACCTCTGCGCGACATTGGCTCGGGGCCTTATTACTCGTTCGACGAGCACGGATGCCATTTTGTGAGTCTCATGACCGCCACCGCGCAGGATCCGCGGCCCTCGGTGAGCGAGGAGGAGATACTGTGGCTGAAGAAGGACCTTGAGCGGGTTGGCGCCCGGACCCCGGTCTTCGTGTGGTTCCATCATCCGCTCGGGGGGACCGAGTTTGCGAGCCGCTATGATTATGACCGGCTGCTGGATGTGCTGCGGGGGTGCAACACCGTGCTCCTGATGGCCGGACATTCGCACGGCCACGTGTACCGCCCCGTTGAGGGAATTGACCAGATTACCGGCGGCTCGACCTTCGGGCCAACGGCAGGCTTCGCCATCATATCGGTTAAGGATGGCGTGTTGCGCGAGGCTTACTGGAAGGCCGGCGAACCCGCGCCGGATCTGAAGCTGATCGAAAAGCCGATGCCGGAAAAGTCATTGTATCCCAGGGTCGAGATATCCTCTCCGGGCTTCCGGGAGTCGGTCGGGAACACCTTGAGCGTCTCGGCGCGGCTGTCCGGTCCGGTGGCGGTGGAGAAGGCCACATGGACGGTTGATGATGAGATGGTGGGCGAGTTGAAGCTTTCGGGGGCGGCGCCGAAGCGGAAAGCGCTTGGCAGTGCGGACCTGAGCAAGTTGCTGCCTGGCGCGCACTATCTGCGAGTCGATTTTGTTAAAGGCAGCCAGCACTATACCCGCAGCACGGAGTTCTTCTTCGAGACGACCAACCGGCCGACGGCCTGGCGGGCCTACCTGGCGGCGTCCAGCAAGGTCACGCCGGCTATTGCCGACGGCGTCGTATATGTGGGAGCGAACGATGGCAAGCTGCGCGCCTTCAACGCCAAGAACGGCAAGAGGCGGTGGTCGGCAGACACCGGAGCCGAGATACTGGCTGAGCCGCTCGTCCATGCGGGGAAGGTCTATACCGCCAACGGCCTGGGCATTGTTTCGGCTTATACCACGGCAGGAAAGAAGCTGTGGTCGTTTTTTGCGAGCGACGCGGTTTATTCCTCTCCGGTCATCGCCGAGGGCAAGGTGATCTTCGGGTGCAACGATGGTGAACTCTATGCCCTGGACGCGGCGACCGGCAAGCTGGTCTGGGTCAACAAAGATGCGACCTATAGCATTGAATCCAAGCCTTTCGTCGCGAACGGGAAGGTTTATTACGGGGCATGGGACCAATATATCCGCTGCGTGAGTGTCGGGGACGGCAAGCTAATCTGGCAACGCATTTGCGAAGGTTCCCGCGTTGCCAGCGGCGCCAAGCGCTACTACAGCCCCGCCGACGCTATGCCGGTGGTCGCCGACGGCAAGCTGATGATTGCCGACCGCAACATGATGCTGACCATCCTCGACGCGAACACCGGCGAACCGGCCGGCAGCGCGAGCAAGGTTGCCGCGACTGGAATCTCGGAGGACGGCAAGTTCGTTTACCTGCGCAAGCTGGATGGCAACCTTGCGAAAATTGACAGCGACGGCAAGGAGGTCTGGAGCGTTTCCGCGCGCCTCGGCGCGCTCCCTGCTGCGCCGACCCAGAAGAATGGCGTGGTCTATGTGTGCAGCGGCAAGGGAACCGTGTCGGCCATTGCCGCCGACAGCGGGAAAATCCTCTGGCAATACCAGGCCTCGCCGCAGCTCTTCGTGATGTGCGCGGTGGCGTGCGATGGGGTCAATGCGTATCTGACCGCCTTCGATGGAACCCTGACCGCCATCAAATGCCCGCCACATCCCTGAACCATATCAGTTTTATAGCTGCAAATCGCCTGCGTTCCCGCTACCTTCCTTCCCGTATATGACGCAGCACTTTAATTCCATCGAGTCCGTGGTCACCGACTTGCAAAAAGGCAAGATGGTGATCGTGGTGGACGATGCTGACCGCGAGAACGAAGGTGACCTGATCATGGCCGCACAGTTTGTGACGCCTGCGGCGGTGAATTTTATGGCCAAACACGGGCGAGGGCTGATCTGCGTCCCGACGACTTCCGAGCGGCTGCAGCAGCTCGGTATCGAGCGCATGGTGCGCCAGAATCGCGAGACCTTTAAGACCGACTTTCAAGTCAGCGTCGATGCCACGCGCGGCATTACCACCGGCATCAGCGCCGCCGACCGCGCCGAGACGATCAGAATCATGGCTGAGCCGACGGCGGTGCCCGAGGATCTGGCGCAGCCGGGACATGTGTTTCCGCTGCGCGCCCGCCCGGGCGGAGTCTTGCAGCGCGCCGGCCACACGGAGGCTACCGTGGACCTCGTGCATCTCGCCGCTTGCCGGCCCATTGGCGTCATTTGCGAAATCATGAGCGGCGACGGCTCGATGGCCCGGTTGCCGGAGCTGATTCGGTTCGCCAAAAAGCATTCCCTGAAGATTTGCGCGATTGCGGACCTGATTCAATTCAGGCGCGCGCGCGAAAAGCTGGTCGAGCGCATCGAGGTGGTGAAGCTGCCGACCGATTACGGAGATTTCGACCTCTACCTCTACGAATCGAGAATCGACGGCCAGCACCACCTGGCCCTGGTCTGCGGCGAAGTAGCGGGGAAGAAGAATGTGCTGGTGCGCGTTCACAGCGAGTGTTTGACCGGTGACGTATTTGGGTCGCGCCGCTGCGATTGCGGGTCCCAGTTGCACCAGGCGATGCGGCAGGTGGCCACGGCCGGCTGCGGCGTCGTCGTCTATATGCGCCAGGAGGGGCGCGGCATCGGCCTGGCTCCGAAAATCAAGGCTTACAAATTGCAGGAGCAAGGATACGACACCGTCGAGGCGAACCAGAAACTCGGCTTCGACATGGACCTGCGCGAGTACGGCCTGGGGGCGCAAATTCTCACCGACCTCGGCCTGAAGACGATTCGCCTGTTAACCAACAATCCGAGAAAGATCATCGGGCTGGAAGGTTATGGCCTGGAGATCGTCGAACAGGCGTCGATCAAAGTGAAACCGAACCCGCACAATGCGCGTTATTTGAAAACCAAGCGGGACAAGCTTGGGCATTTGTTGTGACACACCGGCTCTCATGCTAACGCCTCTCAAATCCAGAACTTTTCGTGCCGGCAACCTGCGCGTTGCCATCGTCGCATCAAAGTATAATGCGCGGTATGTCGATGCCATGCTGAGATCGGCCAGGGCGGAGCTAAAGCGCGCCGGAGTGAAGGGCATCCAGGTCGTCCGCGTGCCCGGCGCTTATGAAATTCCCATCGTGGCCGCCCGGCTGGCGAGGGCTGCCGCACTGGTTCCCGACCCTCGACCCTCGACCCGCACCCATCCGATTTCCGCCATCATTTGCCTCGGCGTGATTCTGCGCGGCGAGACTGTCCACGCGGCGCACATCGGCGAGGCAGTCAGCAGCGCGCTGATGCAGATTCAACTGCAACAGGGAATTCCGGTTATCCACGAAGTGCTGCTGCTGGAGAACGAAGAACAGGCCCGCGCGCGGTGCCTGGGCCAGAAGCACAATCGCGGGGCGGAAGCGGCGCAGACGGCGCTGGAAATGGCGCAGTTGATGGCGGGCCTGCCTTAAATTTCGTTTCGACGGGCAACGGAATCCAATCTAAGGTTGCGGGCGATGGCCAGCGACACCCAACTCACGCCCATGATGGCGCAGTACCGCCGCATCAAGAGCGAGCTGCCCAAGGATGCGCTGCTGCTGTTTCGGCTGGGTGATTTCTACGAGATGTTTTTCGAGGATGCGCAGAACGGCGCGCAATTGCTCAACGTGGCCTTGACCAAGCGCGGCGTCGTGCCGATGTGCGGCATCCCTTTCCACGCCGCCCCTGCCTACATCGGCCGCCTGCTCAAGGCCGGACGAAAAGTCGCCATCTGCGACCAGATGGAAGATGCGCGGCCAGGTCAATTGGTGAAACGCGAGGTGACGCAAATCCTCAGTCCCGGCACCCACTTTGATGAGCGAATGCTCAAGGCAGAGAGGAATAACTTCCTCGCGGCGGTGTTCCCCGTCGGAAAAACCTTTGGTCTGGCGTTCACCGATTTGACGACCGGCGATTTCATGACGACGGAAGTGGAAGGGGACACGGCAGTGCTTGCGGAATTGCATCGGTTGCGGCCGGCGGAAATCATTTATCCCAGTGAGGCCGCCGCCGCGCGGGATTTGCTGCGCGGTGGCAGTCGAACGCCGCTTGGGCGGACGCCTCCCATCACACCGCCAGTTGGGGAACGGGTGGAATCCAAGACAGATGGGGGGAACACCGTGGCCTCCTTTGGCTGGATTCTCAACGGCTACGATGACTGGGTGTTTGCGCCGGAAACGGCGCTGTTCACGGTGCGCGATCAATTCAAAGTCGCGTCGCTGGATGGCTTCGGCTTGAGGGGCCACACCGCTGCCATCGGCGCGGCCGGCGCGGTGCTGCACTATCTCACCCAACACCTGCGGCGGGACGTGGCCAACCTGACGCGTATATCGTTCTACGAGCGCGGCGATTACCTCGCCCTCGACCTCACGACATTGCGGCACTTGGAACTGCTGGAGCCGTTGCATCAGGACGCGCCCCGCAATGCGTCGCTATACGGCGCTCTCAACCGCACCGTCACCCCGATGGGCGCCCGGCGACTGCGCGACTGGCTGTCGCAGCCGCTCGCCACGATGGAACCGATTCGGCGCCGGCAGGAAGCGGTGCAAACCTTCCTTGATGCCACCAGTGGGCTGGAAGATTTCCGGGCCAAGCTCGCCCACGTGCGGGATTTGGAGCGGACGATCGGGCGGTTGAGCGCGGGAACTGGCAATGCAAGGGATTTGATCGTGCTGCGCATGGCCCTCGATCAGCTTCCAGGGTTGAAGGCTGTTCTTGCCCTGGTTATCGGATCTGAAACCAGGATGCCTGGTCAGCCGGATCACAATCAGAGTCTGCTCACATCCACTCCGGCAGAGGAATTGAGCGAAGAGGCGGGCGCCACCCAGCGGTTGCTTGGTGAGTTGCATGAAATAATAACCGAACTGCCTGACCTCGTGGAGCTGATCTCCCGCGCCATTGTCGATGAACCGCCGCTGGCGGTGAAGGAAGGCGGTTTGGTCCGCGACGGGTTTGATACTGCGCTGGACGAGTTGCGCACAGCGATGCGCGGCGGCAAAGATTGGATCGCCAAATTGCAGCAGGATGAAATCATGCGCACGGGCATCCAATCCCTCAAGGTGCGCTTCAATTCCGTGTTCGGCTACTACATTGAGGTCACCAAATCGAATCTCGACAAAGTGCCGCCGCACTACACCCGGAAGCAGACGATTGCCAACGGCGAACGGTTCATCACGCCGGAATTGAAAGAGATGGAGGGCAAGATTCTAGGAGCGGAAGAACGGGGCGTTAAACTCGAATACGAGTTGTTCCAGCGCGTGCGAGAGCAGGTGCTCGGACGATTACCGCAAATCCAGCAAACCGCGGCGGCGCTCGCTCAACTGGACGTGCTGGGCTCGTTTGCCGAAACAGCGCGGCTGTATAATTATTGCCGCCCGCAAATCGGGAATGAGGGGGTGCTTTTCATTAGGGATGGGCGGCATCCGGTGCTGGAACAAAGCTTGATCGATGAGCGCTTCGTGCCAAACGACGCGCAACTCGACAGCTCGACCCAAATCGGGCTTATCACCGGGCCGAACATGGCCGGTAAGAGCACTTATATCCGCCAGGTGGCGCTGTTGGTTCTGTTGGCGCAGACGGGTTCCTTTATTCCAGCCGCCGAAGCGCGCATTGACCTGGTGGACCGCATTTTCACGCGCATCGGTGCAAGCGATGATTTGGCGCGCGGGCAGTCCACCTTCATGGTGGAAATGTGCGAGACGGCGAACATCCTGAATAACGCGACACCGCGCAGCCTGATCATCCTGGACGAGATTGGCCGTGGCACGAGCACGTTCGACGGTCTGAGCCTGGCCTGGAGCATCGTCGAGCACCTGCACAACCTGGTCGGCGCCAAGACCTTGTTTGCCACCCATTATCACGAACTGACCGAGCTGGCGGCTCGATTGCCGCGGCTGAAGAACTTCAACGTCGCCGTGCGCGAGTGGCACGACCAGATTGTCTTCCTGCGCAAAATTGTCGAGGGTGGCACCGACAAGAGCTACGGCATTCAGGTGGCCCGGTTGGCCGGCGTGCCGAAAAGCATTCTGGAACGGGCAAAAGAGATTCTGCGCAACCTCGAAGAATCCGAACTCACACCGGAAGGCAACGTGCGCCAGGCGACGCGCCGTCAGCAGGACCGCGACAAGCTCAAACAACTGGCGCCGGCACCGCAGATGGATTTGTTTCGGTAAACATCCTTAACCCGCTTCCCATCACTTCAATCCGCCAGCCCAGCCAAGGGAAGCTGGCTCGTTAGCTCTTGCTCCCGACAAAGGCGGGTTGCAACTTCCAAGTCCTTCATTTAAGGTGAGGCGAAGCATGAAAATTACCGA
>JBAXTC010000200.1:0-10897 GCA_037130375.1 Verrucomicrobiota bacterium
CTGGCGTGGTTGCTGCAACACCGAGACCAAAACCGGCTCGCCGCCCCCGCTGACCAATCAATGCCTTGCTCAGAATATGACAATCTCATTAACTGCCTCCCTTATTTACTGCCGCGTTGCTACCCGGAAGCGTAGCCGCTCGATTCGCCAAACCTCCAGCAGAAGAAGTTAGCGCGAACTCCCGTTCGCGGCTACCGCATTGCCGGCCACAATCACAGCTTCTATGCCCAAAAACCGGCGCGGTTATACAGTTTCTTCAGCTCTGCTCCACGGAAGTAGTGTTTCACAATCGTCTCTGCCTCGAATCCTTTGGCGGCCATGACGGCGGCGCCGATCTGGCAGAACCCGACGCCGTGGCCCCATCCTGCACCATGAAGCGTGAACGTCGCTGGATTATCCGGGCTGCCGCCTTCGGTTTGAACGACAAACGCGCTGCTGTACAAATGGGAGGGGGATAGCCAGCGCCGGATCTCCAATTCCTTCCCCACAATGACGGTCCGCCGGGATCCGACAATCCGGAGCCGAACGATGCGTCCGGACGGGCCGCGGTGCAGCGGCTCGAGCCGGTGAAGCTCGCCAAAGTCGATGCCGGACCGCTGGTGCAGCAACCTGGTGAGTTCCTGCTGCGTGTAGCTCACCTTCCAGCGATAGAAATCCGTCGTCTCCTGGTCGAAGGACGGCAGAACCTGGCGGAGAATCTTCCCATCGGTGGTGTTGCAGTATGCTTCCGGTGACGAGTGTATCCACCGCTCGGCCGCAGCTTCGGAACCGATGACGGGATGCTCGACGGCGGCGTCGGACACCGTCGAGAGATAGGGAACGGACACATCTTCCCACGCGCTTTCAAACAGCTCACTCCGGCCGCCGCAGGATTTGGAATACCGGGCATCGCAGATCTCGCTGCGATGAATGAGGAACACTCCGCGGGTGTTCTGTACGGCCTGCTCTGCGGTTGCCGAGATGATTTTCGTGATTCCCTGATACCGCTGACAGTGGTCGTCGGCGCACACGTCATAGAGTTGATGATCTTCCCGGTCGTACCAGCGGACGATTTCCACCTCGGTCTCGCGTCCGCGCCGGGCCGGGGCGCCGACCTGCTTGAACCGTTTCTGCCGTTCGAGCATGGCCACCAGCCAGCTTCGGGAGGTGATCGCGTGAGCCCGCAGGAGCTCGAGAGGAGCTTCCGCGCTCATCTCGGACGAAATGACGCTCTTGAGATACTGCTCGACTCCCACGTCGTTGATGGCGGTGATCGTGCCGTCAGCATTGGGCAGGAGCCGCAGTCCGCCCTCGAAGGTCTGGTCCTCCTTTCGTTCCCAGTGGAAGTTGATTCCGATGGTTACGCCGCGCAAGGTGAAGGTGGCCTTGCCTTCCGGCACCAATCGAATCTCTGGCCCACGGCCCAGTTCATGTCCATCCTTCCCGGTTAAGACCAGGCGGCCCTGGTTCAGCCGGACCGAGAATTCCCCGCTCAATCCGGCCTTGTCCGGGAGTGCGAACCGGCCGTTCAGAACGCCGTGGACATCGGGTTCGTGCTCATAGATGCCAACGCAAAGGCGAGGTTCTTGATCAATCATACAAGACCTTGGCCTTTTGGTGGTGGCGGGCGCAAGTTTGGGCTTTGCACACAGACCGAAATCTTATGGTGGTCTGCCTTACGTCTTAAAAGCCTTGCCTCAAGGCCGGCAAAGGATGAATCTCGGATTCAATCGTCATGAAACCTTTATGTCAAACATCATGAAACCAGGCATCGCCCTGTTTGCTCTTGCAACCACTTCTGTCGTCTTGTGGGCTGAGGCTCAAACGCCAGCCACGCCAAAGCAAGGCGTTCAGATCATCCAATTGGCCGACCGGCTCCGGGTTGAAATCAACGGCCAACTCTTTACCGAATATTTCTTCAAAGATGTGCCGCGCCCCTATTGCTACCCGCTGATCGGTCCCGGCGAGACCGCCATGACGCGCAACTGGCCGATGAAGACCGTGCCGGATGAGGAGCACGACCACCCTCACCACCGCTCGCTCTGGTTTGCTCATGGCGCGGTGAACGGGCAAGACTGCTGGTCCGAGCAAAAGAATTTCGGAAAGACCCTGCATGATGGCTTCATCGAAGTTAAGTCCGGTCAGGACTTTGGTGTCATCAAGTCGCGCAACAAATGGGTCGCCTCGGACGGCAAGCTCCTCTGCACGGACGAACGAACCTTGCGCATCTTTAATCCAGGCGCTGCTTCGGAGCGGATTCTTGACTTCGAGATCACACTCCATCCGGCAGATGGTGATCTGACCCTCGGCGACACCAAGGAAGGGACCATGGCGGTGCGCCTGGCCGAAACCATGCGGGTCAAAGGCAAGGTTGGACATGGCCATATTGTCAACAGTGCCGGCGTGCGCGACGGGGACACTTGGGGCAAACGCGCCGATTGGTGTGACTACTACGGTCCGGTTGATGGCAAGACGGTCGGCATCGCCATGTTCGACCATCCCGAAAATCCGCGCCATCCCACCTGGTGGCATGTGCGCGATTACGGCTTATTCGCCGCCAACCCTTTCGGCCAGCATGATTTTGAAAAGCTGCCGGACAAAGCCGCCGGTGATCTGGTGGTCCCCGCCGGCAAGAGCATTACCTTCCGCTATCGTTTTTACCTCCATGAAGGCGATGATCAGCAAGCCAAGGTCGCAGCAAAGTATGACGAATACGTCAAAACACGAGGTGCTCCGGGTGCTGCTCGATGAGTGCGTCAGCCCCGACTCGCCTCTGGTGAGGCAGTTTCAGCGGGACTTGCCACCGGACCGGCAGATCGAGTTCGTCTTGCTCGCCAAGGCCCACCGCGCTATCCCCGATTCCGAGATCCTGGGCCGGCTGCTTGGGCCGGGGACAGTTCTGCTGACCACGGATCGCGTCCTTCACAATCAAGCCTCGGACCTTGGATTCCGCTCCTACACGCTGAATGGCCGGGGCGAGATCATCAGAAAAAAGCTGTCTGATGTTCGGACGCCAAAACCAATTGCCGCCACCGGCGGCGATGAACTCAAATCGGATTACTCGCATGCACCCAACTGGATTGCCAGCGCGCTAAAAACGCGACTCAACGAGCAGGCTTTCAAGAAATACCGCACCCGCCGCCGCCGCATTCGCAGTTACTTTGGCTCGGAGTCAAACATTAGCCAGATCGCGCTTACCGTCGGGGCGAGAGCGTTGGAAAAAGGGCAGATCACCGGCTTCTTTCTCGCGGCGGCGGGCTGTTCCGGCGTTAAGGGCATTCGCGCGAGCGAAGGATACGCGCTGGCCACGGGAAGCCAATACAACCCTGCTCTGTGCCTTATTCATGCATTGCGGGAAGTCTATCTCCTGCAGCTTGAAACGGTCCCTGTGGAAGTGTTCCTCATCCCGCCAGATTCGCTGGCTTTGGGTCAGCAACTGTTGTCCCAGCCGACGACCGCCAGCGATTCTCCGCCGGCCCGGTCGCTCAGCAGACTGCTTCATGGGCTTGCCTCCGCGCGCGCGTTGCCTTGTGCCAAAGGGCCGTATTTCGATAGCATGGAGCATAAGTTGAATCAGATGGCTCGCACACCAAACAACGAGTTGGTGACGGTCGATTTTGGCCGCATCATCCAGGTTCTCAATGACACTCCCCTGCGTTGACACCTGAGGCTGGTTTGTGTAACCTGACGCAAGTTGGAACGGATATGAGTTCTGTGCTTAACCAACATGTGCTGGTGCTTAATCGCCTGTGGCAGGCGGTCAATATCTGCACCGCGCGCCGGGCGCTGACACTTTTGTTTCAGGGCCACGCCCACGCTGTGCTTGATCGCAGCGACGGTTCATTCCAGACGTATAACTTCAACGAGTGGCACGATTTCTCGCAACAGGAACCGCATCCGGAATCGGTGCGGACGGTTTCGTTTCGCATTCGCGTGCCGCGGGTGATCCTGCTGATCATATACGATCATTTGCCGAAAAAGGAAGTGAAGCTCACGCGGCTCAATATTTTCGAGCGTGACAAAGACACGTGCCAGTATTGCGGGCGGAGTTTCGATCGCAAAGACCTGAATCTGGACCACGTAATCCCGCGCGACCGGGGCGGGCCGACAACGTGGGAGAACATCGTCTGCTCGTGCATCGAGTGCAACACCCTCAAGGCGAATCGGACGCCGCAGGAAGCGGGAATGCATTTGGTTCGCAAACCCAAGCGGCCAAAATGGCGGCCATTTGTGCAGATCAACTTCAGCCTGCGCCAGCACGATAGCTGGAAACACTTCATTGACCTGGCGTATTGGAATGTCGAACTGGGCGAGGATCTCCAATAGGGAGAAGCCCGGGCTGCGCGAAGGCTGCGAGCACCCCCCTGAGGCAGACAATCAGAGGTCAGGAAGAGATCAGCGTCTCGAGACGTTTTCGCAAGTGGTTTCGGGCGCGATAGAGGCGGGTCTCGACGGCTTTGGTCGAGCAGCTCAGCACCGCCCCGATTTCAGCATGGGACAGGCCCTCGTATTCGGAGAGGAGCAATGGGCTGCGCAAATCGTCCGGGAGTGACTCGATGGCTTTGCGGACCTCCACTGCGCGTTCTTCAGTCACTATTTGTTCAGCGGGAGTGGCGGCCGTGTCCGGCAGGGTGTCAAGGATGGCGCCGGCCTCTTCCCGCTCCGCGTCCAATGAAACCTGCGGATGCCGCTGACGCCAGCGGAAGCGGTCGCGGAGGAGATTGGTGGCGATGGTATAAAGCCAGGTGGAGAACTTATGCGCGGGGTCGAACCGGGTGCGATTCTGGTAAACACGGACGAAGCTCTCCTGAGCCAGATCGGCGGCGTCGGATTCGTTGTTCAACTGGCGGAGCAGATAGTGGAACAGACGCTCGCCGTGCCGGTCCATCAGGGCGTTCAAAGCCGCGTCGTCGCCCGAGCTCAAGCGGCCCATGTCGCTCCGGTCCTGTGCGTCGCTGTCGGCTGGCGTCATTGAGAGGTTGGATTGGCCAAAGCGTAGCGGCTCAACCCCTTAATGGTGCATCTGGCTGTGGCTGTCCGACAGGACCGTCTTGCTCTGGACCCAGGCCAGATAGCGCTGGCCTTGCTCCGGCGGCATCGTGCGGCTGACGTCGTAGAAATGTTGCAGCATCTTCTTTTGGCACTCGGCCCGGAGCAGGGCGGATTCGGTGAGGGCCTTTTCGATCTCGGGAGTGATGGCGTTGGTGACGGTTAGGAGCTGCGCCAGCGCCTGGTTCTTCAGGTCGATCCGGTGGCAGCGCTCGGCGCAGCCGGCCAAGTACTGTTCGTGCATTTGCGATATGCGCGTGAACTCGGCGGCGCTCAGGTGGAATTCCTGCTTGAGCCAGGCCAGTTCCGGGGCGTGGCCTTGCTCCATGCGACAGCAATTGGCGGTTCCGGCATGATAAATCCCGCAGTAGGCGGCCACGGCGGCAACCAAACCCGCGATAAGAATCAAGGTTGGGCGTTTCATTGGATCGACGCGGAAAACTCAAGGCTTGGACCACAAACCAGTCGCAGCATTGCCATCAAGCCTCTCATGCGGTCAGTGGGGCGAATCCTGGTAGGGGTCGAGCATCTGGACGTAACGCGAGCTGAGCGTTTCGTCCAGATGGGCCCGGGTAACTCGGGCTTGCCAATAGCCGGCCAACAGGCCCGCCACCGTCAGGATGGTCACATAACTCACGGCCAGCGACGGGTGCGCCATGGCGGTAGCGAAACGATGGATGAGCAGCAGCCAACCCGGCACCTGGGGTTGCGGTTCGCTGCGCTCGATGCGGCGCCAGATCTGCTCCTGGAAGCGCGGCGGGAGATTGATGTCAACCTTCCACTGGTGCAGCACCTGGCGCAGGGCTGCGTCGCTCTGCGTTGGATTTTCCGGTTTCATTTTATGTCGGAGCGGCCATGCGGATTGGCCGCTCCTGAATAATGTAGCCGTTCGACGGTCACGGTGCCATCACTTACTAAAAGGTAAGTGGATTGCACTACAGTTCCCCTCGTTTTTGCGTGTCTTGCGCCTTTTCGCGGCTATTCCACTGTGTTTTCATATTGTATTGCTTGAGGCAGCCAAGGCTGCAGAGCTTAATACGCCGGAGCCGACGATTCCCCTCAGAGAACTTTCTCGCGGAGCAGAAACGATTACAGAGGAAGATGCGAAAAAGCCAGGGAGCTTTGACTTCCGCGACGTATTAAGACGCAGTTGAATTAATCACGACGCAATGTGGCCATGAACATCAAGAGCGCATGGGCAAATCCGTGCTCCACGGCGGGCTGTTCAAGATTAGGAGTTGAACCGAGCCGCGGTCGGGTGTTAACTTCTGTCGATATATTTCCACTCGCCCCCAATGACTGACGGTTTCCGTTCTATGAATTCAAGTGACCAAACCAGAAGGCGGCGTTGGCTGCCGGGCTTGGCGGCGCTGCTGCTGAGTCTCGTCGTTTTTTCCGGGTGCAAGGGCATACTTATGAAGGAGGAGAAGGAGGCCCGACAGCAGGTGCAAATGACCGCCGGTCGCTACCGGCCGAACGGCGGCAGGCCCGCTCTCCCGGTCCTGGGGACCAACTCGAGCCTGGGCGACTTCCTCACCTACGCCATGCTCAACCAACCGAAGGTAGAAGCGGCCTACTACGACTGGGCTGCCTCGGTCGAGCGCATCACGACCGCCCGCTCGCTGCCCGACCCCCAGTTCACCTTTCAGATGGACATTCAGAACATTGTCACCTCGATCATGCCCGGGCTTATGGGCACCATCCCCTGGCCGGACAAACTTCGGGTTGGGGCCAACATCGCCTCGGCGCAAAGCCGCGCCAAATACTTCGCTTTCCAATCGGCCGTTCTCGCCAGCGCCTTCGAGGTGAAGCGGGCTTACTATCAGCTCTATTTCCTGTCCGAGAAAACCCGCGTCAACCAGGAAACGCTGCAACTGCTCAACGAGTTGGAGAAGCTGGCCCGCGACCAAAACGAAGTGGGCAAGGTTACGCTCCAGGACGTGCTGCGCGCCCAAATCGAGCAGGATCGGCTCACCACCGCAATCGCCAACCTCGAGGATTCGCGCAGCTCCCTGCTGGCCCAATTCAAGGCGGCCTTAGGCATGAAGCCTGGCGAACCGGCGCCGCCCCTGCCGCAACACTTCGAGTCCACCTCTCTCGATCTTACATCGGACAAACTCTTCGAGACCGCCCTCGATCAGAATCAGCGCCTCAAAGCCCTGGAAGCCGAAGTCCGCGCTGCTGAAGCTTCCATCAGCCTCGCCCGCAAAGGGCGTCTTCCCGACTTCAGCCTGGGCTTCATGGCCGACGTGAAGATGAACCCTGCACTTTACCGTATCCCGGGGGGGCCAGGCACCCTCTCGCTTCCTATCTGGCGCGACAAAATCGCCGCCCAAATTGCCGAGGCGCAAGCCAACAAACGCTCGGCTGAAGCGCGGTTATCAGACGAGCAGATCGCGCTGGCCGTCGATTTCGCCGAACGATCCTATCTCTACCGGGAGGCGACGCGGAATCTGTCACTCCTGAATGAAAAGCTCCTGCCCAAGGCGCGCCGGTCGCTCGAAGTCGCCCGCTCCGGTTACCTCGCCGGCCAGATCGACTTCTTCAACCTGACGGACACCGAACGCACCCTGCTCGGGTTCAAATTGGATAAGGTGGAAGCCACCACACAACGCGAAGTCGTCCTGGCGGAGCTCTCGCTGATCATTCAGGGCATGTCGCCAGCCAGCTCTTCGACGGGGTCGAGTGCCGCACCCATGAACGGCGGTGCCCGGTCTTCCCCGAACAAAACGAGCCGGGGCGGGATGTAAGCCGCACACAAGCTGGACCTAACCCTGTGCGCAATTTCAAATGAAAGCTCTCAAACTCGTTTTCCTGTTCATCCTGTCCCTCGCAATTGTCGGCGGCGCTGCCTCCCTGTTGAACGGCTGTGGCCGCAGCAGCAGCGCCACCGTCGGCAGCGAAGAGGCTCACAAAACCATCTACACTTGCGGCATGCATCCGCAGGTCGTGCAGGACACGCCAGGCAACTGCCCCATCTGCGGCATGAAGCTCACGCAAAATAAGGCCGGCGCCGCCGCTTCGCAGGCCATCGCGGTTGACCCGGTGACCACCCAAAACATGGGCATCCGCACCGCACTCGTTACCCGCGGGCCATTGCGCCGCACCATTCGCACGGTAGGAGCCATTGATTACAACGAAACTGCGATGGAAGACGTGACCACGAAGTTCAAAGGCTGGATCGAGCGACTTTACGTGGATGCCACCGGCCAGCAGGTGCATCGCGGCGATCCCTTGTTCGAGATTTATTCACCAGAGCTCTACAGCGCTCAACGCGAATACTTGCTCGCGATCGAGCCAGGCACCAATTCTCCCGACGGCGCTTCGCTCAAAGGCAGCGCGCTCAACAAGCTGAGGTTTCTCGACATCTCGGCCGGCCAAATCGCCGAATTGGAGCGCACCGGGCAGCCCACTAAAACCTTGCGCATCCTGGCCCCGATGGACGGCTTTGTCCTCGAAAAAATGGTGGTCCAGGGCCAGATGGTGGACCCGGGCATGAAGATATACCGGCTGGCCGACTTGGGCCTGGTCTGGGTGCAAGCGCAGATTTACGAACAGGATCTCGCTTACCTCAAACTGGGCCAGGAAGCCACCGTCACCCTCTCTTACCTCCCCGACCGTGAGTTCCGCGGGCGAGTCACCTACATCTATCCCAACGTGGACGAGAAAACCCGCACGGCGCGAGTGCGCATGGAATTCCACAACCCAGGCTATTTCCTCAAGCCCGGCATGTTTGCCACCGTCCAGGTCGCCTCCGAGTTGGACCCTTCTGTTTTGCTGGTGCCCGATATGGCCATCCTGCGCAGCGGCGAGAAGAACACCGTCTTTGTCGCCTTGGAGGCAGGCAAGTTCGAGCCGCGCGCCATCACTCTCGGACCCCAAGCCGAGAACGGCATGTACCAGGTCCTCAGCGGACTCAAGGACGGCGAACAGATTGTCACCTCCGGCCAGTTCATGCTCGATTCAGAAAGCCAACTCCGTGAGGCGATCCAGAAAATGCTCGAACCCAAGAAGCCGTCAGCGCGTGCGAGCGGCGAAGCGTCTCCCGCGCTCAACGTTGCCACCGCTCCACACTCCACGAGTCCGGAGGCCGTCAAATACATCTGCCCGATGCCCGAGCACGTCTCCATCCAATACGACCACCCCGGCAAGTGCTCCATCTGCGGCATGACGCTCGTCCCCGTCTCGGGTGCCGCGCTCAAGCGACTGCAACCTGGCGGGCAACTGCTCTACTACACTTGCCCCATGCCCGAAGACAGCGGCGTGCGCTCCGACAAACCGGGCAAGTGCCCCAAGTGCGCCATGACACTTATTCCTGTGATGGAGGCACCACCGCTTTCAAATGCCGCTACGAACCAGGCCAACGCTGAGAAAACGCCGGCCCTGACCGCCACCCTTTACACCTGCCCGATGTCCTCCCACGCAGACGTGGTATCGGACAAGTCGGGCAAATGTCCGAAGTGCGAAATGGACCTCGTGCGCACCAGCACTGTTTCTCATGGCGGGATCGCCGAGGAGAACTGGCGCAAGCAGCATCCGGGGCCTCCGCCCAGTGATGCCACGATGCCGCAGCAACACCAGCACTGAGGGCGACACTTATGCTCAAAGGCATCATAGATTTTTCGCTCAAGAACAAGTTCATCGTCCTGCTGGGGACGATTCTGTTGGTCCTGGGCGGCGTTTACGCGCTCAAGAACATCCCGCTGGACGCGATCCCTGACCAGTCCGACGTGCAGGTCATTGTCTATACCGAGTGGCCGGGCCAGGCGCCGCAGATCGTCCAGGACCATCTCACCTATCCCGTCACCACCAAGATGCTTTCGGTGCCCAAAGCGAAAGTCGTGCGCGGCTACTCCTTCTACGGCTTTTCGTTCGTCTATATCATTTTCGAGGACGGTACCGATCCCTACTGGGCCCGCAGTCGCGTGCTCGAATATCTCAGCGGTTTGAGCGGCCGGCTGCCTTCAGGCGTCTCCCCCAGCCTCGGGCCCGACGCCACCGGTGTGGGTTGGGCATTCATGTATTCCATCAACTCCACCAACCGGGATCTCGCCGAACTCCGCTCCATGCAGGACTGGTATCTGCGCTACCAATTGGCTTCCGTGGAAGGCGTGTCCGAGGTCGCCTCCGTCGGCGGTTTCGTCAAGCAATACCAGATCACCGTGGACCCGACCAAACTGCGCGCCTACAACCTCTCCATCTCCGAAGTGGCCATGGCGGTCAAACGGAGCAACGGCGAAGTGGGTGGACGGTCCATTGAACTCTCGGAAAAGGAGTTCATGCTGCAAGTGCGCGGCTACATCCAGAATCTGGAGGACTTGCGCAAAGTTGCTGTGGGTGTCGGAGACAAGGGGGTGCCGATCCTCCTTCGACAGGTCGCCAACGTTGAGTTCGGCCCGGACATGCGCCGCGGCATCGCTGAGCTAAACGGCGAAGGTGAAACCATCGCCGGCGTGGTCGTCGTGCGCTACGGCGCCAACGCCCGCCAAGTCATTCTCGATGTAAAAAAGAAGCTGGATCAGGCCATGAAGGGCCTCCCAGCGGACGTGCAATACACCGTTGTCTATGACCGTAGTGCCCTGATTCAGCGCGCGGTCAAAACCCTCGAGGAAAAGCTCATCGAGGAAAGCATCGTCGTCGCCTTGGTATGCATCGCCTTCCTCATGCACCTGCGCAGCGCGTTTGTCGCCATCCTCATCCTGCCCATCGCCGTACTCATGTCTTTCCTGGTCATGTTCGGCCAGGGGATCAGCTCGAACATCATGTCACTGGGCGGCATCGCCATCGCCATCGGCGCCATGGTGGACGCCGTCATCATCATGATCGAGAACGCCCACAAACACATGGAGCACGACCAGGGCAGGAAGCC
>JBAXTC010000201.1:0-10890 GCA_037130375.1 Verrucomicrobiota bacterium
GAACGCAGATGGGAGCGCGCCCGGCCCGGCACCCATCAAGGTTCCAGTTTGTTCCAGTTTGCCACTTAGCTATGAGGATGTCTGCCCCACTGCTCCCCAAAGGGCCTGTTGCGGTGTGCCCAACAATGAGGCAGGCATTCTCTGCCTGCCAGCAAGGGCGGCTTCCAGCCGCCCGGTTCTCGCGCCGGATTTCAAAGGCAAACCAGCGGCGTCCCGCGCGGCACGCGCAACACCACGGTTCCCGCAATTCGGTCGTGCCAACCCTGTTTGTCCGAATCCCAGGCGATCCAGAGGAATCCGAGGAACAGAATGACGACGGAAAAGGCGGCGGCCAAGGCCCGAACCAGCGCGACGACGAAGGTCAGAGGTTGCCCATCGACCCGTGCGACCTTTAGTCCCAGAACAATCCCGCCGACAGTGGTGCCTTTCCACGTCCACATGCCAGCGAAATAGGCCAGCAGCAGGATGTACCATGCCAGCGGTCCACCGAGGAATCCGAGGGGCGATGAATCCACCAGGCCTCTCAGGATACTCACCAGCACGATGTCCAGGAAAGCGGCGGCCATGCGTTCCCAAAAGCCTGCTTTGGGATACGACCAGGCATCGGGCACACTTGCAGGAGGGGGTGCGGCTGCGATGGGCGGCAGCGCTTGAGCTTGCGGGCCGGCGTCCGTTGGCGCGCCGGATGGTCCGGAGGCTTCCATAGCGGCCGCCGCGCCTGTCAAGGGCGCTTCAGACAAGGCGGATGGAGGGATCCGCTTCTCCGGCAGCTCACGCCGCAGCCCGCCGAAAGCCGCGGTGACCGCGATACCCAAGCCCCAAACGCTGAGAATCAAGAAGGTTAAGAGTCCAACCACCCACACGAGGTAGAGCAAGGTGATGAGCAGCGAGCCGAGCAGGAACGCCGCCAGCGGCCGTTGAAGGGCCTCCACACCAAACTGCCGGCCCAGTTTCAATCCCAGGACTTCGATCAACGCGACTTTGCCGACGATGGCACCGAGGAGCAGCGCTGCCAGGAGAAACGGCACCACCAGCAAACCGACTCCAGTCGCGGCCAGAATCAGGAAAACCAGCGGCAGGAGTAGTTTTGCCAACAGCCCGAGACAGAAGGTGGTGGCGGGACGCCGCGTCAACTCCTCCACACACGCCTCGACGGGTCGTCGAAACACCACCACAACACACAGGTAGAGAAGGAAGAACAGGGCGGCGATGGGCCACACCCAGCCAACTTGAAGGGCCAAGGGCCTCAGTTTCAGAACGCAATGCACAAACCAACTCCTAAGCCATTCGGCATGCATTCCGGGCACGCCTATGCCCACTTTCTCTCCGCCCACAGTCGCGCCCTCGCTGACGTCAAGTGTCCCTCCCACCGCCACGGCGTCGCCATGGATTCGGGCCCCCTGCCCTGCCTTCACGCTGCCCAGGACGGCCACGGCCGCGTCCCCGACCTCGCCTCCCTCGACGTCGATGTCCCCAAAAACAGCCACGACGGCCTCATGCACTTTGCCGCGAATTTTTGCCGACCCGAAAATCACCACCACCACCTCGGCTGAATCGCCGGCCTTCAATTCCACATTCTTGCCGAACACAACGATAGGTTGCTGGTTGCCCCGGGTCTGGACTGGCTCCAGGTTCGTTGTCTCGTTGGTGGCGGTGGCGTCCGTTGCCTCGGCCTGAACCCGGCCGGCGTCAGCGCGGTTGGTCGGTGTGCCAGAGGGCGAATCCGCGTCCTGGGGCGCGGCGTTCATTTTTAAAACCGGGATCAGCGCGCCCAGGAGGAGCGCACCCGCGGCGGTCAATGAGAGTACCGATGTTCGTTTGTATGTTTTCATAATCATTTGTTTAACGATGCGCGCAGGCGAGTCGCACACAGATTGTGCCGAGTCCCAGGCAAACCGCATATCCAACCGCCACAGCCACCAGGGCCGCGACGATAAACCCCGTACCAAGTTGCTTCACGGCGTATGCCAGCGCACCCCGAAGGACACTCAGGGCGTTCCCGAGTGCGCTCACGCCCGAGAGCCATCCTCCGACCGTATGCGTCGCGCCGATGAAGGCCTCCCCTTGCGCCAACCGCCAACCCGCGAAGCACAGTCCGCCAAAGAACGCCAACAGGACCACGAGCGATCCCATCTGCAGAGCGGACGGCCACTGATGCCAGGGCTGACGATACCAGACCACATTCGGCCGGCCTTCGATCGCCAACATCACTCGCGACGCAAGTGTTTGGGGCGCCGGCAAGTCCGGCAGCCCTTTGAGTTCCCGGTCAATCTCGGCTTCCAGTTCTTGTTCGTATTCGTATTCGGATTTCATACGTCTCAGGCCGCTCGGGTTTCTTCGGGCAGTTGCGAGCGGAGCGTTTTGCGCAAGGCCTCCCGGCCCCGGAAAATATCCGTCTTCACCTTGCCGAGCGACACGCGGAGTTTGGCGGCGATCTCCTCGTAGCCCAATCCTTCCATGTGAAACAGCACCAGGGGCACGCGTTGGGCCGGCGGCAATTTCTGCAACGCCTGCTCCACCAGTGTGCGGCGGTCGGCCTTTGCCAGTTCCTCCTCGACATTCTCCGGGGCGGCAAATTCCAGTTCCCTCTCATCCTCCTCACCTCCGCCGCTGAACAGCTCCGAAAAGAAGCTCCACCGCGAGCGGTAGCGCGAAAGGTGATTCAGGCTCATGTTCGTCGCCACCGTCTTGAGCCAGCCGCCGACAGTAGGGCTTTCGCGCAATTCGCCAAACCGCACATAAGCTTTCAGAAACACCTCCTGCGCGATGTCTTCGGCCTCGGCCTGGTTGGCGACCAAACGCATAGCCGTGCTAAACACCATGTTCTGGTAGTTTCGCATGAACGCCTCGAATTGTTGCGCATCTGTCATCGGCTGGCCGCGACGGGTCTCGGCCTATCTTAAGCCCAAATTCCTGCTGGAAGCAAAACTCTTGCATAACCGGTTGCAGGTTGGCGACACATCTTTAGTTTATTGGAGTATCTGAGCAGCCACCGCGCTGGATGCCGCCCAGCATTGCAGCACATTCACCAAATACCAGCAGGCATAACCGAGACCGGCCATCGCGGCCAACGCGGTCAGCGCCAGAATCAGCTTCTGGCACGCAGGATCACCCCACATTGTAATTCGCATCGAAATCGTTTTCATATTGCGAGAGAATTACCCGCCAGGGTCGCGATTTGTTTCAAAAAAGATTCCTGTTCAGGTACGAGCGTGGGGCAGACCTCAGGTCCAATGCCGCCAGGAGCAGATCCTGGCCGCTGCCCGAAGCGAGCCATTTCCAAAAGGACCAGCGGTCGATACAGGGCGGATTCAAGAAACCGTGTCGCGAGATTATCTTGTCGCGGGATTATCTTTGGCTAACGGCCCGGTATAGGCTAGGCTTGAGGAATTATGGAAAAGAACGTTATTATCGGTGCGATCCCATGGCCCGTTGCGGTGGCGACGGCAATCTGGTTCGGTGTCATGGCCTATAAAGCGGGGAAGAACGCTGTATTGTGGGCCATCGGCGGCGGAGTGCTTGCCCTCGTCGTCACAACGGTGGTGATGGGGCTGGGGCAGGCGGTCTCCATACCGTTCACGAGCGGGGAGGAAGCCATGTTTCGAGTGAAAATCACGGCATTGGCGGTGTTCATCGTCTTTTGCCTGGGGTGGTTGTTTACGGGGAGCCTGCACCCGCATCTTCTGGCACCCTGGAAGTGGAATCAGCCGACATCCAAGACCAGCCCGATGGAGACTGGCGGGGCATTGCCCGTAAAACCGCCGGCGGCGCCTCTCAAACAATAGCGGTCGGGCGGCCACAGGCCGGGTCCGGAGTCCGTTTGAGAGTTTCCGTCATCATCCCCGCTTTCAATGAAGACCGGCTCATTGGCGAGACCCTGCGCCAAGTGGACGCCGCCATCCCGGCGTTCACACGCAAAGCATGGCAAACTGAACTGATCGTCTGCGACAACAACTCGACAGATCGCACGGCGGAGCTGGCTCGCGCGGCGGGCGCCAAGGTGGTTTTCGAGCCCATCAACCAAATCGCGCGGGCACGGAATAGCGGGGCGGCGGCGGCCGGCGGCGATTGGCTGATCTTCATTGATGCGGATTCGCACCCGAGCGCGGAATTGTTTGAAGAAGTCGCTGCGCAGATTCAGTCGGAGCGATGTCTGGCCGGCGGTTGCACGGTGAAGCTGGAAGGGCATCATCCGGTGGCGAGTTTGGTTACGCGGCTTTGGAACGGCATCAGCCGGGCGGGGACTCTGCTGGCCGGGTCGTTTATCTTTTGCGAGGCGGCGGCGTTTCGGAAGGTCGGCGGCTTCAGCAACGATTTGTTTGCCGGCGAAGAGCTTGATCTGAGCCAGCGGTTGAAAGGGCTGGCGCGTGAGACGGGAAAGAAAGTCGTTATATTGCACCGTCACCCGCTGGTAACTTCGGCGCGGAAGATGCATCTCTACACGCCGTGGGAACATCTCCGGTTCATCGCTCGAACGGTGTTTGGCCGAGGGAAGACGCTGAACAGCCGGGAGGCGTGCCACACTTGGTATGATGGAAGGCGGTGACACGGTTTGGATACGCTTGCCAACGGCGAGTGCCAATTGTTTAATGGGCGCGTGTTACAGCAGCAAACAATCAACCAGCCCGCAAGCTATTCGGGTATCGGCCTGCACAGCGGCAACCGGGTGACGATGACGTTTCTGCCGGCACCGGCCAACAGCGGCATCCGGTTCCGGCGGGTGGATCTGGACGGGAAACCGGAAATCGAAGCGCGGGTGGAAAACGTGGTCGAAAACAACCGCTCGACGACCCTGGCCAAAGGCAACACGCGCATCCACACAGTGGAGCACGTGCTCGCGACCTTCGCCGGCTACGAGATCGACAACGCCATTGTCGAGCTCGATGCCAACGAGCCGCCCATCGCGGATGGCAGCGCGCGCGAGTATTGCAAACTGATCCAGGGCGCGGGGATCGCGCCCCAGGATGAACGGCGGGAACCGTACACGGTGACGGCGCCAATCGAGCTGGAGATGGGGGAAACCGTCATGACGTTGTTTCCGCATGAAGCATTCAAGATCTCCTGCACCAGCGCGGACAAGCAAGGTCGGTTCACCCAGTTTGCCAGCGTCGAACTCTCGCCCAAGACCTGGGAGCGGGATTTGGCGCACGCCCGCACATTCTGTTTTTTCGAGGAGATAGAATTCCTCATCACCAACGGCTTGATCAAGGGCGGCAGCCTGGAGAACGCCGTGGTGATTCGCGATGACGCAGTGCTGACGACCGAGCCGCTGCGTTATCCGGACGAATTCGTCCGGCACAAGATGCTCGACATCGTGGGCGATCTTTCGCTGTTGGGCCGACCGCTGCGCGGGCACTTGATCGCGGTAAAGCCCGGTCATGCCGCGAACTGTGAAATGGTCCGGCGGATCACGGCGCAAATGCGCAAGCCGCTGGTGGCCGCACAGGCCTTTGCCCCTCCGCCCCCAGCGGCGAGCACCGCACAGCCGCCAGAGACCGCCGCGGATGAATCGAAGGCGCAGGAGGGGGCCATCGATATTCTGGGCGTGATGCGGATGTTGCCGCATCGCTATCCCTTTCTGATGGTGGACCGGGTGGTGAAGATCGAAGGCAATCACATCATCGCCGTAAAGAATGTCACGATCAACGAGCCGTTTTTTCAGGGGCATTTCCCTGGTCACCCGATTATGCCCGGGGTTCTGCAACTCGAGGCGATGGCGCAGGTGGCCGGCATCGTAATGCTCAGGCAGGCGCAGAACGTTGGCAAGATCGCCTATTTCATGTCGGCTGAAGACGTGAAGTGGCGCAAGCCGGTGTTGCCGGGAGACGTGCTGGTGATCGATGTGGAGCTGACGAAGCTGCGCGGCAAGATCGGCAAGGCCAAGGGCGTGTGCAAAGTCCAGGGGGAAGTTGTCAGCCAGGCAGAAGTCACCTTCATGGTCGCGGACGCGTAAAACGGAATCTGGCTGAAGCACGAAATAGACTCAAAAATCGTAAACGCAAGTATTCATGATTCATTCCACGGCGGTTATTCATTCCAAGGCCCAAATCGGGGCGGATTGCGAGATTGGACCGTTCTGCGTCATTGGCGAGAATGTTGTTTTGGGTCCTCGCTGCCGGCTGCATTCGCATGTGGTCATCGATGGTCATACCCGGCTGGGCCAGGGCAACGAGATATTCCCATTCGCGAGCATTGGCCTCAAGACGCAGGATTTGAAATGGACGGGCGGAGTGACTCGCACCGAGATTGGCGATGAGAATACGTTGCGCGAATACGTGACGATTCATAGCGCCACCGGCGATGGCGAGGCAACGACGATTGGGTCGAACAACCACATCCTGGCCTACTCCCACCTCGCGCATAACGTGCGGTTGGGCAACCACGTGATCATGTCCAATGTGGCAACTCTCGCGGGGCACGTGCTGGTCGAGGATTACGCGGTGGTAGGCGGCCTTGCGGCAGTCCACCAGTTCTGCCGCATAGGGAAGCTGTCCATGATCGGTGGGTGCAGTAAGGTCGTGCAGGATGTGCCACCGTTCATGATCGTCGATGGGAATCCCGGCGAAACGCGCACTATCAACAAGGTGGGGATGGAGCGAAACGGAGTTTCGGAGGCAGCGCAGGCGGCGCTCCGACTGGCCTACAAACTGCTTTTTCGCGAAGGGCTGACAATTCCCAACGCTGTGACGCGTATTGAGATGGAATTGCCGGCCCTGCCGGAAATCCAATACCTTATTCAGTTCGTGCGCACCAGCGAACGAGGCATCAGCAAGTAAGTCCAGAGACTTTCTGGCTAACTATAACCATGCAATCGAACCTGCCACCGTTGAGTCCAGCCACGCTCTACCTGGTCGCCACCCCGATCGGCAACCTGGAGGACATCACGCTGCGGGCCTTGCGCGTGCTGAAAGAGTGCGACGTTGTCGCTGCGGAAGACACCCGGCGCACCGGGCAGTTGTTGAAGCATTTTGAAATCTCCAAACCGCTGTTGAGCTACTTCCAGTTCAATGAAGCCAAACGCAGCGAGGAGATTATCGAGCGGCTTCGACTCGGGCAGAAGGTGGCGCTGGTGACAGACGCCGGCAGTCCGGGCATCAGCGACCCGGGTGAGCGCGTGGTGAAGGCGGCAATCGCGGCGGGTTTCCGCGTCGAATCGGTGCCCGGGCCGTGCGCGCTGGTGGCCGCCTTAACCGCCAGTGGCCTGTCGGCGGAAGAATTTCACTTCATCGGCTTTCTGGCGCACAAGTCGGGGCAGCGACGCCGGAAATTGGAGGAACTCAAGAGCTTTGACGGGACGCTGGTGCTATACGAATCGCCTTACCGCATCGAGAAACTCCTGACTGAATTGAACGAAATTTTCCCGGAGCGCCAGGTCGTGCTGGCGCGCGAGTTAACCAAGAAGTTTGAAGAGTATCTGCGTGGCACGCCTGCCGAATTACTCGACGTGGCCAGGAAACGGTCGTTGAAAGGAGAGTTTGTGGTGATGGTGACCGGTCCTGCACAATAAAGGCCGCCAGAAAGTGTAGGATACCATGATGCAAGTCACGAAAGGGACCGCCGCGCAAAAGCTCACCGCTTTCCTGCACCACGAGATTTCCCTGGCGCAATTGGTGGACTGGGCCGAATTCGCCCTGCTCGACGGCGAGTTTGCCGACCAGGACACGGAGGCTCTGCGCTTTGTGGTCTCGCGTCTCGGCGTGGCCGACGTCCGCGCCTTCGGCCTCACTTGGGAAGACTGCGAAAGCCTCCTCGACCGCCTCGGCTACCCCACCCGCGTCGAAGTCTTCGGTTAGTTGGCAAAACGGCCGGGCCTAACGCGAACGGCGCCGGGGCTTATTTCGGCACACTGAACAACTGCACGGTCACCTCGATGAACCGATTCGCTATCCGGACCTTGCGCCAATCCAGCCGCTGAATCTCCGCATGCCGCAGCCTCGCAAACGCCCCGATGGCCAGAAACGGCGGCATCTCATCCCGGACATGTTTCAGGAACTGGACCAGCTCCCACGGCGTAAAAATCTGGATTGCCCCGCTCCGCTGCTTGAACTTCGGCACCATGTCAATCCCGTCATGGTCGCGCGCCACCCAGCCCCGCTCCTTGGCGAACTTGAAGAACGGGCCCAAGGTCTGGCGAGCGTTGTTCTTGCTGCGGGCCGTTCCCTTGCGCCTGCGAGATCTGCCCGAAGTTGGAGCGCGGACGCACTAAACAAACTTGCCGGGATTGAGAATGCCCCGAGGATCAAGGGCCTTCTTCACGACACGGTGCAATTCGCGAACCTCCGGCGAGACGGCCAGCGGCCACCAGGGTTGTTTGGCCAGGCCGATGCCGTGTTCGCCAGTGATCGAACCGCCCCAGGCAATGACCTGCCCGAAAAGCTCGTTGAGCGCCTGTGTGCTGCGTTGTTTTGCTCCAGGTTGTTTGAAATCCACCATCACATTGGTATGGATATTCCCATCTCCCGCGTGCCCGAAACACGCAACCGGCAGATCGTGCCTTTTCTGGAGTGCCGCCGCGAAAGTGAAGAGATCTTCGAGACGGCCCCGCGGCACAACAATGTCCTCGTTCAGCTTGGTAAGGCCGGTGTCGCGCAGGGCATAGGAAAACTCGCGGCGGATTTGCCAGACCTGCTCACATGCGGCGGCGCCGAGGCCGATTTCGACGAAGCGCGGCTTCTGAGCCGCCAGCAGTTTCTCGAGGTCGCGGACTTCTCCCCGCACGGACCGCTGCTGGCCATCGAGTTCGACGATGAGGTGAGCCCGGCAACCGGCCAGGCGCTGGCTGCCGGTGCGTTTGCGGGCGGCGGCGAGAGTGAACGAATCGGCAAGCTCGAGGGCCGCCGGCAGAAACCCCGCGGCCAGAATGGCGTGCAGCGAGCGAACCGCGGCGCGCATGGACCCAAAACCAGACGCCAGGCACGCGCGATAGGGTGGCAGGGGCAGGAGCTTCAAGGTTGCTTCGGTGACGACGCCAAGCAGCCCCTCCGAGCCGACGAACAGGCGATGCAGCTCGAAGCCGGTTTTGTTCTTGTGCGTGCGCCCGCCCAGTCGCACCACCGTGCCGTTGGCCAGGACCACTTCCAAACCGAGCACATAATCGCGCGTCACACCATACTTGAGGCAGCGGGGGCCTCCGGCGTTGGTGACGATATTGCCGCCGATGAAACTGTCTTTTCTGCTGGCGGGATCGGGTGGATAGAACAAACCCTGGCTTTCGACCTGGTTCTGGAGTTCCTGGGTGTTGACTCCGGCCTGGACCACGGCCACGAAATCGGCGGCATTGATTTCCTTGATGCGGTTCATCCGCGCCAGGGACAGCACGATGCCGCCGCGGACCGGAACGCAGCCGCCCACATAGCCGTGTCCCGCCCCGCGCGGCGTGACCGGGATGCGATGCTGGTTGGCGAAACGCAGCACAGCCGCAACGGACCTCGTGCTGCGAGGCAGGACGACCACATCCGGTTTATGCGCAGCAAACCATTTATCGCCCGCATGGTCTTGCAGGATGGAGTCTTCAAAACTGACCTCGCCACTGGGCAAGATTCTCTTCAGTTGGCCAAGCAGTTTAATCTTGTGCGGGTTCATCAGAGGGCGCGGCCAGGAATTCCTTGGCGTCAGCGGCTTCCTGGTCTGGCACTTGCACCAGAATGCCGCCGGCTGCCATCGCGTAGCCATCCATGCTCAGGGACGACAGCTCATGCATAACCGCCACGTGGAATCCCGCCGCTTCGAGCCGCGAGCGCGCCAAATGGGCGTCGGCGGGGTTGAACGCTCGGCAAACAGTTACAAGTTCCATAGATTCTTATGCTGGCAGTTGATGTTTCATGTCGGCAAAGACAATTACCCCCGCCCCGGTTTGCAGGAGGCTCGATACCTGAGCCTCGACCTGCTGGCCGATGGCCGCCTGTCCGTTGTTGACCACCACCATTGTTCCGTCCGGAAGATAGCCCACCCCCTGCCCCTTGTCTTTGCCCTCGCGGACGATTCGCAGAGTGAGCATTTCCCCCGGCAGCAGCACCACCCGCAGCGATTTGGCCAGATCGTGCAGGTTCACGAAGTTAACCCGCTGAAGCTCGGCCACCTTGCCCAGGTTGTAATCGTTGGTGTAGAGCTTTGCCCCGAGATTGCGCGCCAGGTGAATGAGTTTGGCATCCACCTCTGACTCTTCGGGAAAATCACCGTCGTGAATCTTGACTTCGTTGCGCGCGTTGCGCTGGATGCGGTTGAGCACCTCCAGGCCGCGACGGCCCCGTGCCCGCTTGATGGGATCATTGGAGTCCGCCACCTGCTGCAGCTCTTTCAAGACGAACCGCGGGACCACGATCATTCCTTCCAGGAAGTTCGCTTCAATCAGATCAGCAATGCGCCCATCGATGATGACGCTGGTATCCAGCAGCAGGAGATTGTCAGGTTTGTTTTGCGGCGCGAACCGAATGTAAGGAATAATGAGGGAGAAATCCTCTTTGTTGCTGCGCATGGCCAGCACCATGCCGATGTAGCCGAAGCCGACGAACAGCGCCATGCGAACGATCTGGCGATGGGCGGTAGGATCGTCCGGATCGCCGAAGAGCCGGGAATGGTCAACGATGAGAGCAACGACGGTCCCCAGGAGCAGCCCGAACGTGGTAGCGGAAAAGGCGCGGAGCGAAAAGCCCTTCAGCATTTCGTCGATGGCAATCATGAGCCAGCCGAACCCAAAGCCCACGATCATCCCCTGGACGGGATGATAGAGCCATTCGGGGCGCATCTGGCTAACCGCAAGACCACCACTGGTGCAAAGGCACAAAAACAAAATACGAATGATCCAAAGTGCCATGACTCAGTTAAACGGATTCCACGGAGCTGTCAAGGACGCCGACGCTTCGTTTTGCGGCGGCAACAAGGTGGATATTC
>JBAXTC010000202.1:0-10882 GCA_037130375.1 Verrucomicrobiota bacterium
CTTCCACCAATCGTGGTAGTCGCCCCTTGACTTGTAGGTTGCGTATTGCTCGTCTGCCGCTTATACAGCGGGCTGTTCTGCCCCAAGCTCGGGTTCACACTGTTGTTTTGCGAGCGGACGTTGTTGCGCTGGAACAGTTCCTGGAGGTTGCTATAGACATCCGCAACATCCGCATTGCGAATGTCATAGAAGCCGACGACCTCCTTCCGGCCTTTATCGGAATCCAACTCTGCGATCATCTCGGCGATCTGCGGCATCAAAGTCTTTGACGCCGTCACGATGAGCGACGAGGTGCGCGGATCGGGCACCGCCAGCACGCGGCTTATCTTCTTCATCCGATTACTGCTGTTGGCGGCGGTGCCGGCCGTGCCGCCGCGGAAGAATGGGAAGGGCGACATGGGGTTCTGGCTGCCGGTGCCGGAAGTGGTGGGATCCGGATACAACTGCGCAAGCTGGTCCGCGATTTCCGCCGGGTCCGCGTTGACCAGACGAAACACCTTCAGCTCGCTGGAATCGGTAACGTCCTGGTCGATTTCCTTCACCATGTTTTCAATGGTTGCCATCAGATCAGCCGGAGCGCTGAGAACCAGCGAATTGGAGCGGTCGTCCCCCACCGCCACCACTTTTGCAGACGCAGCACCACCACCACTGCTGCCGCTACCGCTGCCGCTGCCGCCTCGGCCACCGCCGCCGCCGCCGCCCCGCCCGCCGCCACCACCGCCGAAGCCCCCGCCGCCAAAGCCACCTCCGGCGATCATGCTGAAGAGATTGCCCCGGCCACCCGCACCGCCGGTGTTGCCACCCTGGCCTCCGCTCTGGGACGTGAACAATGAGGAGATCAGAGTGGCGGTCTCCTTTGCATCCGCATATTTCAGCGGAATGACCCGGATGGCCGACACACTGGAGATGGACGTATCCAGCGCATCGACGATTTTGAGCATGCGTTTGATGTCGGTTTTGGTCGCCACCAGGATCAGTGTGTTGGCACTTTCATTGGCCGAGAGTGTGGCCGTGGTTGGCAGCAATAGCTCCAGGTTGGGCACTAACTGGGTGACGCTGGCGTACTTCACGGAGATGATCTGAGTCACCACTTCATCCCCTCTCTCAGCCTCGTTGGGGTTGCTGTTGACAACCACCGGAAGGTCTTTGGTCTTAACCCCATCCTGAGCGACGATGTTCAGGATACGGCCATTGCGAATGACGGCGCACCCGTTCTTTTTCAGCACCGAATTAAGCACCTCGACCGCTTCATCCTTGGTTAGAGGCTCTTTGCTCCATACTTCGACTGTGCCCCGCACGTCGGTCTCTTTGTTGATGATGAAGCCGGCGGCATCGCTCAGATAATCCAGCACCAGGCTCAGCGGTGCTCCGCGGAAGTTGACGCGCAATCCATTTGTGCCGTACTCGACGGCCAGGGGCGGCACCACGGCGTTCGTGCCGGCGACTCCGTTCGTACCGGTGACCGCGTTGGGAGCCGCCACGGCATTAGTGGCGGATGCGGCCGCCGCGTCGTCGGCCGTCTGGGGAGGCGGGGTTGGCGGTTGACCGGGGCCCGGCTGAAGAGTCGCGGCCGGTGCGCCGGGGGCTTCGTTGGTGAGAGCGCCGGAGGTCGGGTCTGCGGCCAGGGTCTGGATGCCTGTGGTCAGGCAGGCTATTAGAAGGAAGTGGTTGATCGTTTTCATTGGGATTTATTCCTTTTCGCGTCGTTGCATCAGTTTCTTGAGTCTGTCGTCGTCTGCGCCGCCCGAGGTGGCGTCTGAACCAGTGGTGGTCGGGTTGGCGGCGGCGTTCGTAGAGGTTGACGCGGGCGTGGCCGCATAGGTTCCGGCTTGGCTGGCGAGCAGCCACGGGCCATCCTCCTCGCGGCGCAACTGCGCACCCACGCTTAATTCCAGTTCATTGGTTCCAGACGCCAGTTTCACGCTGTTCGGCGCAATGTTGGTGACCCTGTAGCCGGCAATCGCGTCGGTCAGTTTCAGCGCCTTCTTATAGTCGGAACTCGTGCCGTCAAAAAAGGCAAACGTGCCCTTCTCATAACTCATGGTCCCGACCAACGTCAGCGAATCAACGTTCTTGGGCTTCGGGCGCACGCTCGGCGCTCCCGAACGGTGAGGAACGCGGTTGGGGTCAAAGATATTCCGGTCCACGATGACCTTGAAGGCGGCGTAATCCAGGACGACAGGGCCATTGCTCGCTCCGGCGGCGGCATTGGTCGAGGCGCGGTCGCTGCCCCGGCTAGAGTCGTTGGCCGATCCGAAACCACCGGACTGGTCGGATTTTGACTTGAGCGAACGTCGCCGAGACCGGCGATCGTCATTCTGAGAGCGGCTGGAACTCTGAAATCGGTTGGTGCCTGCGGAACGGCTGGCGTTGTCGGAGCGGCTCACGCCGTCGGCATGCTCCCCGACTGGGGCCGGACCGTTTGTCGGCGAGGGACCGTTGGTGGAAGACAGATCATCCGGCGGAGCCATGTCCTCGGGCTGAGCCTGGTCGGCGGCCTGGGCCAGGTCGCGAAGCCGGGTAATGGCCTCGGTCGGCATGGTTTCGTTGGTTTGAGCGGATGCATCGGGTTCCTGCGCCGCGACCACGAGGCCGCCCGCCAGGCTGAGGACGCCCGCCAGACTGAGGCCGCCCGCCAGACTGAGGCCGCCCGCCAGACTGAGGCCGCCCGCCAGACTGAGGCTGAGGGCGAGGGTGACCGGCCGGGCGGGAAATCCGAAATCCGAAATCCGAAATCTGAAATTGCGGACTACTGAAATTTGAAGGGCGAAAACAAGAGCGAGCGGGCTGGGGATTGACAGCCATCGTCTCCAACTGGAAACCAGTGATACCCAAACAATCGACTTCATGGTTTGCATCGGGTTCATTGCGTGGGGGTCTTGAGAACCAGGCCGCTGAGCTGCAGACCCAACGAAAGCTGCTGGCCTTCTTTGTCGCGCGCGCCCAGTTCCACCAACTCCAGCCTCAGCGCCTTCGCCTGCTCGACACTGTAGAGGAAGCGGTTCAGTTTATCGAGGTCGCCGGCTGCGTCCACGCGGCATTCGTAGGTCATATAATCATCGCTATCGTGCTTCCACTGGGGCGTGATGGCGGAAATAACCACGCCGCTGTTCTGTGCCCACAGGTCAATGGCTTGCACGACTTTCTGTTCGGCGGCGGAGGTGTTGTTGGGCAGCGCGTTGGTGACCATCCGCTCCCAGCGGGTTTGGATGCCTCGCTTTTGCTCGCTTTCCTTTTGCTCGCGCTCGACGAGCAGATTGCCCTGGGTAACCTTCTTGCGCAACTCGGCGACGCGCGATGCTCTCGCGCTCCAGACCTTTATCAGGGGCCGAAGCACCAGTTGGTCTCCCGCAAACAGGGCGATAGCTGCAATTGCGCCGACAATCAGCAGTTGCTGACGATTCTTAATTTGCACTCTTGCCTCCTTCATTCCATTGAAAATTGAACGTAAATTGTAGCGCCGGCGGCTGCCCTCGAGTCGGACCCATGTTCACGTCGGGAATCTGCCGGACAGCGCGCAGCCGCTCGACCGTTTTCAGCAGGGCCGTGTAGTTCCGGGCAATGCCCGTGCAGGTCACGATATTCAAGTCCTTAATCTCGATGGTCTTGGCGGTCACACTGCCGTCCTCGGGAAATGCCTCCGTGAGCCGTTTGAGGATGGTCAAGCCGCGCACCGATTCGTCGTACCAGGGTCGATATTGCCTGATTTTGTCTTGCACGCCTTCGAGTTGCCGGACGATGGGCTGGAGTTTGGCCCATTGTGACTCGAGCCGCCAGAGCTGGCACTGCTGAAAGAAAAACAGTCCCCCGGCCATCAGCGCAATCGCCGCGGCCGCTGAGATCGCGGTGCGGAGCCTGCCCGAGGAATAGCGGACGACAATTTGCTGCAAGGGTGAAACTTTGGGCAGCAGGAACTCAAACAACGAACGACGCCCGGCCAATCGCCCGGCGGCCAGGCTGAAGGCCGGCGACACGGCCACGTCGGACGGAAGTTGGACGCCGAATTCGTCCGCGGCATACCGTTCCACCGCCTCGACTTTCAGGCCCGTTGACTCAAACCGCAGTTCCATTTCATCCACCAACTGCTGGGTTAGCTCGCGCGGGCCGAAGATTCGGATTCGCCGCACGGTTTCCCGCAGCTCCGCCGGCAGTTGCCCGAGCGTGATTCGGGCCTCGCGCGAGACGAGATCGGCATGCAGCACACGCTGGCTGCCCTCGGCTTCGAGCGCGCCTTCCAGCGCCCGCAGCGCCGCCACACCGCCGCCGGCCGTGACTTGCAGCCCGACGTGACTTTCGCCAATGGCCAGCGCCATCACGCCGTTGGAGGCGTCGGCCGCGGGGGGCTGCAACGCCGCGATGCCCAGTGAAAAGCTGACCGGCTTAAGCTTTGCGGCCCGCAGCGCCTGCTCCAGCAGCGCCAGGTGGTTCTTCGGAATGCCGACCAGCGTGGCGTGTTGTTTGCCGGAAGCGGTATGAGGGCGGGAAGTGACGATGTGCAGCGTCTGCACGTCGCACGGGAAGCTGCGCTCAGCCTCGATTTGCAGAAAGCCCGCCACGTCCGCCTCGGGTAACTCGGGCACTTCAATATGTGTTGTCAGCGCCCACTTCAATGGCAGGCTCACGATGCAGTGGCGCTCGCGCACGCCGGCCGCGTCGAGATGGTTGCGAATCTCCCGGCCGAGCAACTCGGGATCATTGGTCAATGGGTCGAGCGCAAGCGAGACGGAAAAGGACTGCTCGATGTGCAGGGCGCCGTCGGTGCGCCGCAGGGCGATGCCGTCAAGCCGGCTGCCGTCCAGCGCCAACCCCAGCAGGGACGAGAGGCGCTGTCGTTTCAAGAAGTCTGATTTTGGCAGTTTGATCATCACGTTCCCTTCGCTAACAGCACTTTCTCGCGCACCTCTTTGCCCAGGGCCCATCCAAGATGACTCAGATCCTGGCGATACACAATCCTGGGCGTGCCGCTGCTGGTGTCGAAGATGAATTTCACCCGCCGATAGCCCCGGCCGTATGGGCCAACGGCGGCAATGTCCGCGGTAAACTGGTAACTTTGTGTGGTGAGATAATCCACGGTCTGGAGGGTCGTCAGGCTGTCCGCATAAGTCTGGCCCAGCGCATCGGCCACCCACGCAATCGACGTCAGATTATTCGGGTTGGCTTGGCGATAGCTGACCAGTTGCTGCGCCGCACCCGTGTCGCCCCCGAGCAAGCAGGTCAGTACCGCCGCGCTGGCCGTGTTCACGTTCACCCGGCCACTGACGTAACTGTTGGTCGTTACTGTGAGGTTCGTGGCAATGAGAGCAAAATCGGTCGGCGTCATGCCGCTCCTCGCATAAAACGCCAGCGGGCTGGCAAAGCGGACTGTTATAGCAGGGCTGGGCGGCCCGCTGCCCGGAGGTTGGGGAGCAGCGCTCCCCAGACCGAGCTTGTCGAGGATTGTCTTGGCTTGCGCGGCGCTAAAGTTGGTCTGCAGGAGCGAGATCAACTGAGTGGACCCGCTGGTAAGGCTGCTAATGTTGACCTTGGCGGTGCCATCGCTGTTGGTGTTCGGCTCCCGGCTATAGACGGTGACATATTCCAGAACCCCGGGGTTGAGCATGCCGTTCTGGCTGGCGTCGGTCTCGTTCGGGTCAAGGATTCCGTTGCGGTTGGCATCCCCGCCCACCAGCGTGTCCATGTCCGCGCCATACAGGAGGCGCAATTCGTCCACGGTTTCAAACGGATCACACTTGCACTGGTAAGAGGGCTGTTGCATGGCGTAGTAGTTAACCGTGGGGCCATTGCCGTTAGTATCGCGCCAATCGAGAATGGCCTGGGTCAGGTCCATCGTCATACGCGGCAGCCATGTGATCGCGTTGCTGGTGGCCATGTTCAAGTTGAGCTTCGAGGCTTCGTCCACCAAACCAAAGCAGAGGCGGCCAGGCCCGACCGGGTTATTTGTGTCGCGTCCGATGAGCCAAAAACGAGCCTCGCCCACCGGCACCGACTGGCACAAAGAGTCACTCATGGTCAGAAAGACCCCGTTGGAGCCATTCGCGGTTCGTTGGGCCAGCAGGTAGGTGAGGTAACGAGCGGCGCCTTCGATCGCCTGATCAGCCGCCAGGGCGGACACCCGGTTGTCTGAGGCGCGCAGCTCGAAATTCATCGAATTCGCAAAATACAACGCCAGGCTCACCAGGCCGAATGCGATCCAGAGCACAATCACAAGCACCGAACCCTGCCGGCCACAACGCGAACTCTTAGGGTTGGCGGAGGTATTCATGGCGTCGCTCCGGTGGTTACAGTGGTCGAGTTGGTCATCGTCTGCGTGACCAGCGGGACGATCATTTCGATCGGTTGCAGGTTGCCCGCTGTTTCACCGTGTTTGGCGGCGGGCTGAATACGAATTCGGACCGCCACCGGCAGGTTGGTATCGCCGGCGCTGGTATCCCAGGTGTTGCGCCACTGCGTGCCGTCATAACAATCGAATTGCAGAGTATGCACGTTTCCCATGAGCCACTGGATCTCCGGGGTCTGGGTGGTGGTGGCCAGGATGTTACGGTTGAGGCAACGCACCAAGTCCATCCCCGGCTGGTTGCGGTCGGTCGGCGCCTTCAACTCATAGAACACCTCCTGAATGTCACCCCACGGCGCCTTGTCGCTGATCGCGCTGGTCGAAGTAAAGAAATCCAGCCCGGCGCTGCCAGCCTCGCCGCTCAGACCCATCGTCGCGCCCAGGGCCTGGACCCCACACTTGAAGTCCCCGGCCAGAAAACCCCCGGGACCGACCGTTCCCTTCAAATCTCGTTGCATAACATCCAGGGCCCGGTTGATCGGCAGCGATTCCTCGATCGCGTCCGAGGTCTTGTCGCGCAGGCGCAACGCCGTGGCAAACACGCCGTTGATGGCCACGAGCACGATGGCGCAAATCGCCACCGCCAACAACATCTCGATGAGCGTAAAGGCCCGAGTGCCGCTGCCGGATGGGGAGTCTAAAGTCCAAAGTCTAGAGTCTAAAGTCCGAAGTCGGGAGTCCAAAGTCCGAAGGCGGCAGCCCGGAAGCGGGCAGGCCACCCTCCTCTCGGCTGCGACGAACTTCAGATTTCGGATTTCGGTCATTCGGTTTTTCTTCGATCTTCGGATTTCGGATTTCAGATTTCGGCTTTCGGCTTTCGGCTTTCGCTTTTCTCACTGCTGCGAACTGCTCGCCAGCGTGCTCATGCGGACCGAGTAGTCGCGGTTTTGCGCGGCGAATTTTACTTCCACAGAAAGCTGCAGAATAACGTTTTGGCTGGCATCCTGGTTCCAGGGGTCAGCATGCATAGTCCAACGG
The DNA here is from genome assembly GCA_037130375.1 of Verrucomicrobiota bacterium. GTDB lineage: Bacteria > Verrucomicrobiota > Verrucomicrobiia > Limisphaerales > UBA8199 > JAPLUA01. Next base: position 7,313 of record JBAXTC010000202.1, read on the forward strand.
AACTGCCGCTGGCCTTCTGTCACCGTGCCACTCTGGGCCGACTGGTTCCAATTCGTGGTGACGAGGGTCTCGGTCAGCACGCGTTGCGCCACGCGGGCGGCATCGCCTTTGCGTGCCGCCACCGTGCCGGCGAGGCTGGCAATGTGCAATGCCTCGAGGGCCGCCGGGATGACAATGGCCATGAACAACAGCGCTGCCAGCACCTCAGCCAGCGTGAAGCCGGCCGTGGACCGCTGGCCTGCACTACTTGTCGGTATTCCGAATTTCATAGTTCAAGGCGTCGCGGGATTGTGCCAGCCAAAGCGAACCGCCATCACCACTGGTCAGGTGAAGCATCTGCGGGCTGCTTTCGCTGATCGACCCGTCCGGCAGAAAGCGTATCGTTGGCAGGCTGGCATGGACGAGGTTGACGCGCGGCGTGCTGGCGATGCTGGCCTGCCGTCCTCGGTTCATGGTGTTGGCGGGCGCCACAACGGTTTTGTTCACCACTTCAAGCTGCAGCCCGCTGTCGAGCGTGAAGTCCACTGCTTTGGGGTCGCTGGTTTCGTAGCTGGGCTCCGCTTCCAAACCGAAGGTTCCCTGCCCGGCATCCACCCATAAGTCCATCGGCACCCCCTCCGACACCGCCCGGCTCTGGCCGCTGCGCGTCAGCGCCAGCAACCGGCGCGCTTCCGAGTCCAACGTGCGGCCATGAAAGAAACGGGAGAGCTTTGGCGCGGTGAGCGAGATCACAATGGTTAAAAGGGCCATCACCAGGATCAACTCGATTAGCGTGAAGCCGCGCCGCTCGCAATGAGCGAACGGCGATGCGCTCCCGCCGGCGGATTGAACGCTGGATGAGGTCATTCAACGTTTCGGGGTCCAGTTTCCTATCACCATGTTATCTCCTGGCGGCCCCATTGAACTCACGTCGTAGGAAGTCGGGTTGTTCCGGCCGGGACATTCGTAAATGTAATCATTGCCCCACGGATCCTTGGGGATCGAGTCGGACGAAAGATACGGACCGTGCCAGTTCTGGACATCGCGCGGCTGCTGGATCAAATCAAACAGCCCGCTCTTGCCTTTGGGATAGCCACCGTTATCCACGTCGTAAGCGTCCAGGGCGGTCTTAAAGGCCGCAATCTGCGTTTGCGTCGCGGCGATCTGCGCTTGCTTGGTTCGATTGGTGAAGCGAGGCAGCACAATTGCCGCCAGGATGCCCAGGATTACCAGCACCAGCAGCAGTTCCACCAGCGTGAACCCATGCTGGCGGGAACGGACGATTCGGTTCTTGTTAGAATGATTGAGTTTCATAAGTCAGGATCTATTCGTTATTTTATATAGTCTTGCAGCGTGAAGATCGGGAGCACCATGCTGATGAAAATCGTCCCAATGAAGGCGGCAATGAAAAACAGCATCATCGGCTCCATCAACGCCACCGCCGTCTTCAATTCCCGGTCCAGGTCGCCTTCAGTGACATTCGCTATCCGGACCAGCTCCTGGTCGAGCCGTCCGCTCTCTTCCGCCACCGAAATCATTTCCACCACCGAACTCGGAAACAGCCCGCGGCTCTCGGCCAGGCTCGCCCCGAGCTGGCCGCCCTGTTGAACGCGCTCGATGGACTGCGAAACCGCATCCACCAGAATCTGGTTGCCAATCGACTTGCGCGCCACGCTCAGCCCTTGCACCAGCGGCACGCCGGCCCCCAGGAGAGTCCCCAGCATCCGGCAGAACCGCGCCATGGCAAACTCGGCCACCAATGGACCCAAGACCGGCGACCGCAGCATCAGCCCCTCCCACGTGCGCCGGCCCTTTTCCGACGTGAACCAGGTCCGCAGCAGAAAACCCACCACCACAAAACCCACCACCACGAACGCCCCGTAGCCTCTCACCACGTTGCTCACCCCGATCACAATCTGGGTTGCCAAAGGCAGCGTGGCGCCGAACCCTTTGAAGATGCCCTGAAAGCGCGGAATGAAGAACGTCAGCAGGAAAATCAGCACGCCAATGGCCAGAACGAACAGGATGGTCGGGTAGAGCATCGCTGTCATCACCTTCGAACGCAATTCCTTCTCGCGCGCCTGAAAATCGGCAATCTGCGCCAATACCAAATCGAGAAACCCACCGGTCTCGCCTGCCTGCACCATCGCCGTATAGACCCGCGGAAAGGTCTCCGGCGATTTCCCCATCGCATCAGCCAGCGACATGCCATCGACGACCAGGTCGTGGATTCCCTTCCACTCCGCGCTAGCGGCCGGCGAGGAGGATTCTTTATGGAGAATCACCAGCGCCCGGCTCAGCGGCACGCCCGCAGCCAGCAGGCTCGACAGCAGCCGCGTGAAGTTCTCCAGCTCGCGGCCCGAGACCTTGGTCGAACGTCTGCGAAACGACAACGAAGCCAGCGCAGCCGGCAGCGCAAAACCAGTTCCCGCTCCGGCAGCGGCCTTCTCGGAAAGACTGACCGGGCGCAGGCCGAGTCCAGCCATTTGTGCGAAGGCCTCCTGCCGGCCCGCGGCTTCGAGCTGGCCCTCAGCCATCACGCCATTCGCCTGCAACGCTTTGTATTGGAAAAGGGGCATGGCTGCTCAAAAATCCGAAATCCAAACTGGGTGCGGGTGGCCTGGCATGAACTTAATGTCGGTTGAGCGCCGTGGCAGCCGGCGTCTGTTCCTTGGGCGCCTCGTCCGGGCTGTGGGTTCTGGTCGAGCGGCTGACTTCTTTGGCGGTCGTGACACTCAAGACTTCTTCGACGGTGGTGATGCCCATGCGCACCAGACGCCAGCCATCGTCCGCAAGCGTCCGCATGCCGGCTCGCGTGGCCGCATCCCGGATGACATCGCTCGAAGCATTCTTGAGGATCAACTGGCGAATCTCATTATCGGAGTTCATCCACTCGAAAATGGCGTGGCGGCCGTAGAAACCAGTCTGGCGGCACTCCCGGCAGCCGACGGATCGATAGATGGTCATGTCGGCCGGAATGCCGACCTGCACTTTGAATGCCTGGGCTGCCGGTGAATGGTCTTCCTGTTTGCATTCTTTGCAGAGCACGCGCACGAGCCGTTGGGCCAGCACAGCTTCGAGGGAGGAAGCTACCAGGTAGGGTTCGACCCCCATATCAACCAGCCGGGTCAGGGCACCGGGGGCATCATTGGTGTGGAGCGTCGAGAAAACCAAATGGCCCGTCAGGGAAGCCTGGACTGCGATCTGCGCAGTCTCCTGGTCGCGGATTTCGCCGATCAGAATCACATCCGGGTCGTGGCGCAGAATCGAGCGCAATCCCCTCGCAAACGTCAGGCCGGCCTTTTCCGAAACCTGAATCTGGTTGACGCCCAGCAGTTGATACTCCACCGGATCCTCGATGGTGATAATCTTCCGGTCTGCATCGTTGATCTCGTGGAGCGCCGTGTAGAGCGTCGAGGTCTTGCCGCTGCCGGTCGGGCCGGTGACCAGGATGATGCCATGCGGCATTTGCAGCACGTGCCGGAAGCTCTCCAGCTCGCGGGGGTCCATGCCCAGCTCGCCCATCCCGCGCAACGTCGAGTTCTGCCGCAGCAGGCGCAGCACCAGCGCCTCGCCGTGCAGCATCGGGAT